>DATFVA010000592.1:0-20607 GCA_035260565.1 Ignavibacteriaceae bacterium
CCCCTGTAAAGCGAAACGCTGTTTCGCTTCAGAGAATCGAAACTCCTGTAAAGCGAAACGCTGTTTCGCTTCAGAGAATCGAAACCCCTGTAAAGTGAAACGCCGTTTCGCTTCAGAGAATCGGAACCCCTGTAAAGCGAAACGCTGTTTCGCTTCAAAGAATTGAAACCCTTGTAAAGTCAAACGCTGTTTCGCTTATTCCAGTCTCTTCCTGAATCGTAATGAACTTGCGGTGAGTATGAATATCCCGATCCCGAGCAAGGCCAGGGTTTCGGGGATCAGCTGTAATAAGCCGTCGCCCTTCAGAATAACTCCTCTCAGGATAGTTATATAATATCTCAAAGGAATAAGGTAAGTAATGGCTTGAATCCATCCCGGCATGTTTTCTATCGGGAAGGCAAATCCCGAAAGGAAATTCATTGGAAGGAGAACCCCGAACATTGCTACCATCATTGCCTGCTGCTGCGTCCTGGAAACAGTCGAAATAAATAATCCCAGTCCAAGGGCCGAAAGAACATAAATGAACGACGCAAACATAAGGAAGAAGAAGTCGCCCCTTATTGGAATGCCGAACCAGTAGACCATTACTAAAGTTACTACCAGTACATCAATAAATCCGGTAATTACAAAAGGAATTGTCTTTCCGATAATAAGCTGCACAGGCTTAATGGGCGTTACAATTATCTGTTCAAGGGTGCCGATCTCCCGTTCCTTTACTATTCCCATTGCCATAAGCGTCGTAGTTATTATAGTGAGGAGCAGACCCATAATACCCGGAAGCATAAACACCCTTGTCTTCAGCTCAGGGTTGTACCATACCCTGAGTTCAGGATTTATGTTAACACCGGCAAACGACTGCATACCGGATTTCTTCATAGCCTTAACAAGAATATTCTGAGAGTAGCTTGAAACCACAACTGTAACATAACCAAAAGCAATAGATGCCTTGTTGCCGTCTGAACCGTCGAATAACGTCTGTACTTCAACCTGTTCGCCGCGCTGCACTTTCTTTTCAAAATCTTTCGGGATAACCAGGGCCCAGAGAACGTCACCCTTATTGATGTAATTCATCACACCGTCGTAGCTTTCTGCAGTATGATCGATAATAAAGTACCCGGAACTCTGGAACTTTTCAATGAAATCACGGCTCGCAGCTGTTTTATCCTGGTCATAAACCACAGTATGAACATTATTGATATCAAGATTGGCAGCATAACCAAGCAGTATAAGCTGAATCACCGGTGCAATAAAAATTATCCCGAACAGCCGGGAGTCCCTTCGCAGCTGGTGAAATTCTTTTACTATAATTGTCAGTATGATTTTCATATGCGCCTAAATCGTTTTGCTTTTACGGTTGATGATTGATGCAAGTCCCAGGAAAAATATAGAGAATAGTACAAGATAGATAAGCTGATCCCAGAAAGCTTCAAGTCCCACACCTTTCAGAAGGATATCTCTCAGGATAACTATATAAAACTTCACCGGGGTTATATTCGTAAAGATCTGAATTACAGGAGGCATACTTTCTATTGGAAAAACAAAACCCGATAGAAGGAAAGAGGGGAGCAGAGAAATCAATGCAGCGATCTGAAAAGCGACCTGTTGTGAGTCGGAAATAGTTGATACGAGTATTCCCAGGTTCAGAGAAGCGAACAAAAATATAAAGGTTGAGATAAACAGCAATATGATGCTCCCTTTGATTGTAACATCAAAGAGAAGGTAGCCTGCTAACAGAATCAGGGAAGCAACAAATAATGCTATTATTGTGTAAGGGATAGTTTTGCCGAGAAGCAGCTCCACCGATGAAAGAGGGGAGACGTTTATCTGCTCCATCGTTCCTCTCTCTTTTTCTCTTACTATAGAGAGTGCTATGGAGATTACCGCAGTCATTATCAGAATCATAGAAATCAGTCCCGGTATGAGGTACCGGGTCGAGTTCAAGTCGGGATTATACAAAAACCTTGGCTCAAGGTTTATCGGGACCATAGCCTCCCTTCCTCTTACCCTTGACAGTTCATTATTAAGTTTGGCTGAAAAAGTTGCTGAAGCAGCCCTCAGATAATTAGTAATTACCGAAGCTGTATTTGCATCCACACCTGCTACAAGGATCTGGAGATTGACAGCCCTTCCCGAATGAATATTTTGTGAGAAATCGTCGGGAAAAACAATAACAACCTGTGCCGCACCGCGGTCAAGGACTGTTCTTATCTGATTTTCCTTATTCAGATGATCAACAAGATCAAAGTAGCTGGAACTGGTCAGGCGGTTTATGAAATCCCTGGTATTAACAGAATTATCCTGATCATAAACAGCCAGCTTTATATGGTGTACATCGAAGTTTATTGCGTATCCGAAAAGAATAAGAAGAACAAACGGAAATACAAAAAGGACATACAGCATCCTCTTATCCCTCATCAATTGCCGCACTTCCTTTTTCGAGATCGCTAATATTCTTCTGAGCATCTGATTAACTTTTTCCTTTTATCTTTTATCTTCCCCGCTGTTTTTTTCCAGCAAATGAATAAACACATCCTCAAGGGTCGGCACGATCTGATCAATCCGCTTCACATTTATATTATTTTTATTTAACACTGACAGGATCTGATCTTTATTTCCAAATCTATTATTAACAATAAGGTGTATCTGGTTTCCGAAAATTGACGTCTCGCCCACAAAATCCTCTTTCTCCATAAGCTCCAGGGCATCTACAACCCTGTCGCACTCAATCTCAAATATCGGGTTTTTGATGTATTCAGATTTTAATACTTTTGAATTGCCTTCGGCTATCAGTCTGCCTGCATTTATAAGTATTATATTATTGCAGTATTCTGCTTCCTCAAGGTAATGTGTAGTAACCAGCACGGTTGTTCCCTCTGCTGAGAGATCATTTATCAGCTCCCAGAAATTTCTCCTGGATATCGGATCAACGCCGCTCGTTGGTTCATCGAGAAAAACAATGCCGGGACGATGGATAACAGCAGTTCCAAGCGCAAGCCGCTGCTTGATTCCCCCGGGCAGGGAGCCTGTTAAGATCTTCTGTTTTCCTTCAAGGTTTGCCGTCTGGAGTACCCATTTTTTTCTTTCCTGCAGTTCATCACCGTTCAGTCCGTATACACCCCCGAAAAAGTTAATGTTCTCTTCAACGGTCAGATCATTATAAAGAGAGAATCTCTGCGACATATAACCGATGCTTTTTTTAACTTTATCGGGTTCATTCATTACACTGAAGCCCGCAACCAGTGCATCTCCGGATGTCGGTTCAAGTATACCGCAAAGCATTTTGATGGTAGTCGATTTGCCTGCACCGTTCGCCCCGAGAAATCCAAAGACCTCGCCCTTCTCTACGCTAAAAGAAACCTGATCGACAGCAGTAAATTTCCCGAACTTCCTGGTAAGATCTTTTACTTCAATCGTATTTTTCTGATCTAAATTCATATATCAATCTTTTATTCTTTCCATCCATCATTTCAAGATTTTACTGAGCGGAACACCGTTTTCCAGCTGGAAGCGCGACATACTGCTCTACATTTTCGGACAGTCTCTCCATTAATATTGCCGGAATACTCCGCATCAATCCTATCAGCCCGCTTCCTTTACCAGGTGTATAAAAACATTTTCCAGTGAAGGCGGAATACTCCTCGAACTTTCGATAGCAACTCCGTTTTGTTTAAGCAGCTGTTCTATTTTACCGAACTCTTTTTCATAACTATCCGCCACTACATTAACCCTATCGCCGAACAGCTGCACTTCATTCGTCATATTCTGCTGTATAAGTTTATAAACCTTCCTGGCCTGGGGTGAGACTATTTCTATTATTTCTTTGTGTATCGATTCTCTTATCTTCTTCGGCTCATCAATACTCATTATCTCCCCTTTATTCATCAAGGCCACCCTGTTGCAGCGCTCTGCCTCATCGAGATAAGGCGTCGACATAAAAATTGTAATCCCTTCTTTTATCAGGTTCGATAATATCTTCCAGAAATCTCTCCTTGAAACGGGGTCAACTCCTGTGGTAGGTTCATCAAGGAAAATAATTTTAGGACGGTGAATCAGGCAGCAGGCAAGTGCAAGTTTCTGTTTCATCCCGCCTGAAAGGTTATCTGCCAGCCTGTCCCTGAATGGGGTCAGCCTTGTAAATTCAAGCAGCTCGTTACGCCTCTCCTCATAATTTTTAACACCGTGTATATCTGCAAAGAATTCTATATTTTCATCTACGGTAAGATCACCGTACAGACTAAACTTCTGGGAAAGGTACCCTATATTTTTCTGTATTTTTCTCTTATTGCTCTTCAGGTTATCATCCAGTACGGTTACATTCCCTGAATCTGCTGTTATCAGCCCGCATAGGATTCTTATAGCAGTGGTTTTACCTGCTCCATCGGGACCTACGAGCCCAAACATCTCCCCTTTATTGACGCCAAAGGAAATTCCTTTTACAGCCTCAACATTGCCGTAGGATTTCTTCAGATTATCTATTTTAATTGCGTCGGTCATTAGATGAATTAATATTAAATATGGACTGACGCGTCTGCGGGCATACCGGGTTTAAGTTCATACTTTGGATTATCTATTCTTACTTTCACTGCAAATACCAGCTTGGTTCTTTCATCCTTCGTCTGGATATTCTTCGGTGTAAACTCAGCCTCCGGAGATATATAAATTACTTTTCCGGTGTAATTCTTATCAGGGTATGCATCAACACTTACAACTGCTTCCTGGCCAAGTTTCACTTTTCCCAGTTCCTCCTCTGAAATATAAATTATAAGATCTACAGTTCTTAAATCTGAAACCTTAAAGAGAGAGGACATCTGGGTAACTGTTTCACCTTTCTCAAAAAACTTATCAACAATTACTCCGTTGATAGGCGACTGAACATAGGAATCATTTATACTTTTCTTCAGCAGTTTTGCAGCAGCAATCTGCTTGTTTAAATTAGCTTCAGCCTGCTGTTTCTCTTCCGGCCTTGCAAAGTTTTTCAGCTTTATAAGGTTTTCTTTAGAGGATTTTAACTGCGCCCGGGTTAATTCAAATTTTGCCAGGGCATTATCATACTGGTTCTGTGATATTGAGTTTGATTGATTGAGATTCTCCATCCGTACTTTATCTTTTTCAGCCAGGTCATAATTAACCTGCGCCTGTTTTACAGCTTCCTCAGCCTGTGTAATGTCCTCTTTCCTGGCACCGTTTTTCAGAAGATTCAACTGCGCCTCAGCTGACTCAACGCCTGCCTCTGCCTGGTCCAGCTGAAGCTGAAGCGTCTCATGATCTATAAGCATTACCGTATCTCCCTCATTTACAAACTGACCCTCATCATATAATATCTTTTTTATTTCACCGTTTACTTTAGAGCTTACAATAACATTGGTAGCCTCAATATTACCTGAGGCTTCTATTGCATTAGGGTTATTGTTGTTCCCGCAGCCTGTAAGGAGGATACCGGTTATAAAAATCGAAAGTATCGTTTTCATTGGTTAACTCCGGGTTGAAGTTTATTAAAAAGTTCTTTTCCCTTATCGGTCAATATGGCATTCATAATCAGGCTGATCGTAGGATCCATAATTGATTTCGGATCGAGCCTGCGCCGTATTATAAAATCGGGATTTATTATCCCTCTTATTGACGAAACAAAAAACATAACCATAATGTCTGTGGGGTAATCAACAACAAATCCTTCAGTCTTTCCCTGGTTTATCAGTTTCGAAATATTAGCCAGCATCATCCTTGTTCTGAATTCATCTATCTGCTTCCAGAGGTCCTGGTAATGTGCCTGAATATCTTCCAGCCATTTGTCGCTGATGCTGAGAAAGAGTCTGCCGAGGTGCTGAAATAAATTAAATGATTTAGTAACAGCATCATCTTCAGATCCAAGTATACCCTGAATTATGGCTCTATTCTGCAAAAGGAAATTATGGACAACTTCCTTAACAAGCGTTTCCTTGGAATCAAAACACTTGTAAATAGTTTTCTTGCTGATTCTTAATCCTTTTGCAATTTCATCCATAGGAGTTTTATAAAATCCTTCTTTCAGGAATATTTTGGTTGCCCCCTCCAATATTTTCTGTTTATCTTCTGACATTATATAGGAAACTATTTATCTAAATTTCAGTTTCCAACATACACAGCGGAAACCAAAAAGTCAAGAATTAGTTTCCAATTATATTAACAAAAATCTATTATTTACGTGCATAGCCTGGCTGAATGTGACGGACTTGCTTGCGGTCATCAGTGCTACCTATCGAAACCAGCGAAAACAGAGGATACTTTAAACTTTCCTCCCGATATCTGCGTATAAGGAATTTCAAAACTGCCGATTTCGATAAAAAATCATTCAATTAATTCATTTATTTTAAGCAGATTTTAGTATTTTTCGCCTAAAAAAAGGTGAGGGGATCTATGAGGACATTTTTATTACTTTGTATACTATTTCCGTTTGTATTAACAGCGCAGCAGGGCATGGAGGAAAACCTTGATATAGCCTATCAGAATGCCAAAAAGGGAATCTACTGGGCACTTTCAAATATTCCTGAAAACAAGCAACGCTTGCAGAGTGATTTAATAGCCGATGAGAAATTATATGCCTCCGTTAAACTTATTAAAGAATTTAACGGTATCAAGATTGTTTCGAAAGGAATTTATAATACAGTCGAAGTTTCAGTGACTATATACAGGTCAGTCGACGGCTTAATCCAGGATGGTTACCTGACACCCCCGTCCCCGGAAGAAAAAAAAGAAGAGTAGCAATTTTGTAATCTTGTAATTAATTAATCTCCTGCGTGAAATTCATTACCAGCGAGGATACTTCATCCTCATTTCCGAGGAGGTCTTTCAAAGTTAGTTTATCAAGTACACGGTCCAGAAGCGACTGTACCTTGCTCCACAGCGAACGGATCGCGCAGTCGATCGAATTGGTGCAGATATTCTGGATGCCTGAGTGTATATCGCAGAATGAAGATTCATAAAGCTTTCCGCCAAGCGCTGCAAGCACATCTCCGATAATAATGTCTTCAGGCTGCCGGGCTAATTTGTATCCGCCTGTCTGCCCGCGGCTGCTGTCGATAAATTCTCCGATCCTGAGCACACGAAGGAGTTTGCCTACGTGAGCGGTGGATAATCCTTCTAACTCGCTTATTTCAGGAATGGTTAATCCATTGGGCGATTTGGATTTCGCAATTCTGATAAGACATCGCAAACCATATTCTTCCTGCGTACTGAACTTCATTTTATCTTTCCTTAATTTCTGTCCCGAAGAAGTTTCTCCGGGACATATATTCACTAAATCATTCTTTCTTTCATGCTTTATACAATGGTATCTTCGATCCGCACTGAACCGCATAAGTAACTTTCTCAAAAACATCGTGGGGAATTGAAGGACCCTGTTTTGTGCAGAGTTCATCAAATGCTTCTCTCAGATCCGAAGATATTTCCTCCGCGGAACGTCCTTCTATATTATATCTCTGCATAAAGTACATAAGCTTGCCGTTCTTAAACATTGCAATGCTTGGTGAAGACGGCGGGTAGCCGGTGATATACTGTCGTATCTTATCAACTGCTTCTCTTTCCTGGCCGGCAAAACCGGTAATAAGTCTGTCGGGGATAACACTGTGCTGAAGCGCCAGGGAAACACCGGGTCTTGCACTTCCTGCAGCACATCCGCAAACAGAATTGATCATAACAAGAACTGTCTGATCATCATTTACATTAATAGCTTCGTCAACATCTTTAGGAGTTATCATTTGTTTAAAGCCGACAGCTATTAGTGCATCTCTCATTGGCTGAACAGCATCCTGATCATAAAGCGGGGGACGCGACATTATATTGAACATATTATCTACTCCTGTCTTTTAGTTAGTTTTAATTAATTTTTATAACATTCCAAGTTCTAATTTGGCAACATCCGACATCATATCTTTATCCCATGGGGGAGTCCAGACAAGCTCTACTTTCACATTCCTTACTTCAGGAATTGAGTAAACTTTTTCCTGAACCTCTCCCGGAAGTGAGCCGGCAACAGGACAGGCGGGGGAGGTGAGGGTCATTTTAACAATTACGTTCGCCTCGTTGTCAATCTGGATTTCGTAGATTAAACCAAGTTCGAATATATTGACCGGTATTTCCGGGTCATAACACGACTTGAGCATCCCGATAATTTTCTCCTCGAGTTCCTGCTTGTTGATTATTTCGGTTGTTTCTTTTTTCATTCTGTTGTTACGGTTTTGTTCTTTTCTTCCAAAGCCGATATTAAAGTATGCCATGCTAAACTCGCGCATTTTACTCTTGATGGAAACTCTCTTACTCCTGCAAACACTGCCAGTTTACCGGCTTCCTCAGTGTTCACTTCCTCATCCATTTTTCCTGTTATGAGGTGATGAAACTTTTTAAATATCTCTTCAGCTTCTGCAATTGTCTTTCCCTTAACCATCGTGCTCATCAGGGAGGCCGAAGCTTTTGATATTGCACAGCCGGATCCTGTAAATGATATATCTTCTATTTTATCATTATCCAGTTTTACATAAACCTCTATACGGTCGCCGCATAAAGGATTGTATCCTTCAGCGAAGTGATTTGCACTTTCGAGCTTTTTAAAATTTCGCGGACTCTTATTATGATCTAAAATTACCTGCTGGTAAAGTTCTCTTAATTCGTTATCCATCAACTGAATGCCTCAATTACTTTTTTGATTCCCCGTACAAGAACATCCGCCTCTTCAATAGTATTGTATAGTGCAAATGAAGCACGTGATGTAGCAGGAATACTAAACCTGTCCATTAATGGCTGGGTGCAGTGATGTCCTGTCCGGACTGCGATCCCTTCAAAATCTAAAAAAGTCCCTACATCATGAGGGTGCACATTTTTCAGAACAAAGGATATAACGCTGCTTTTCTCCGCTGCAGTTCCGATTATCCTTAATCCCTCAACGTCAGATAACTTATTCGTAGTATAATCAAGCAAGTGCTTTTCATACTTTGAAATGGAATCCATACCGATAGAATTAACATAATCCAGTGCTGCGCCAAGCCCGATAGCATCTGCAATATTTGATGTTCCTGCTTCAAACTTATAGGGAAGCTCATTATATGTTGTTTTTGCGAAGGTTACTCTCGATATCATATCGCCGCCGCCCATAAACGGGGGCATCTGCTCCAGCAGTTTTTCCTTGCCGTAAAGAATGCCTATCCCGGTTGGTCCGTATATTTTATGACCAGAAAAAGCGAAGAAATCGCAGTCCAGCTTTTGTACATCAACGGGTATATGACTTACTGCCTGGGCAGCGTCAAGAAGAACGGGCACACCATGTTTATGGGCTATCTCAATTATTTTTTCAACCGGGTTTATCGTCCCGAGCGAATTGGATAAATAAACTACCGAAATAATTTTGGTCCGTTCTGTAATCAGCTTTTCAAACTCTTCAAGTATTAATTCGCCGGAATCTGTTATCGGTGCAGCTTTGAGCATTGCATTCTTTTCAGATGCGATAAGCTGCCAGGGTACTATATTGGAATGGTGTTCCATCCCTGTAATAAGAATTTCATCGCCTTCATTTAAATTGCTTCTTCCAAAGCTGTTTGCAACAAGGTTGATCGATTCAGTAGTGCCGCGTGTAAATATAATTTCTTTTTCGCTTGCTGCATTTATAAACTTTTTAACTTTTACTCTTGCTTCCTCGAATTCCCTGGTGGCCTTTTCACTTAGAGTATGAACTCCGCGGTGGATATTGGAATTAGTAGAGGAATAGTATTCTGAGAGTGAATCAATTACCTGCTGCGGTTTCTGAGTGGTTGCCGCATTATCAAGGTAGATTAGCGGCTTACCGCGTACAAGTGTTTTGAGGATAGGGAAGTCCTCACGGATTCTCATTACATCAAATGCGGTTTCATTCGACAATATTTCACTTCTGGTATTCACTTATTGCCCCGGGTTAAATTTGTTTGTTAATATTTCTTCAAGATAATTTTTTATCGATTCAACTTTAATTGAATTTACTACATCGCTGGCAAATGCATGGATCAGCATTCCACGAGCTGTTTTATCTCCGATTCCTCTCGACTTCAGGTAAAAGAGCGCTTCATCTTCTAATTGTCCAATCGTTGCCCCGTGCGAACATTTTACATCATCTGCAAATATCTCCAGCTGAGGTTTTGTATTAACAAGCGCCTTATCGGATAAAATAATATTGTTGTTCTCCTGAAAAGCATTTGTTTTCTGTGCATCAGGCCTGACCATCACTTTCCCGTTAAATACTCCGCGTGAGTTTCCGTCAAGTATGCCTTTGTAATGCTCGTGACTGTTACAGTGCGGTTTTGCATGATCGATCATTGTATGCACATCGAACAGCTGATTTCCGTTTATCATAAAAAGTCCGTTCAGCAGACATTCACCGCCGGTATCGTTGAAACGTGTATTGAAATCGTTCCTGCTCAGCTCCGCGCCGAAAGAGATCATATTTGAACTGAAATTGCTGCTGCGTTCCTGGTTTACTTCCATTCTTCCTATGTGGTATGCATCCCGGCTTTCATCCTGCAGCTTGATATGATCAAGTACAGCATTTTCGTCTGCAAAGATTTCCGTAACTGCATTGGTAAAATAAATTCCGTTATCAACCGATACATAATGCTCAATAATTGTTGCCTGCGAATTTTTTCCTGCAATGAAAAGATTCCTCGGCTGGATTAATATCTTTTTTTCTCCCGGTTGGCTGAGAAATAATATATGAATCGGTTCCTCAACTATCTTACCGTCAGGTATATAGACAAATGCTCCATCCTTTGTATAGGCAGTGCTTAATGCAGTGAATATCTGTTCCTTATAATCCGCATATTTGCTGAAGTGTTTTTCCACGATCTCTGAATGACTTTCAATAGCGGCTGCAATGCTGCCTGCTTTAACTCCAGGCGGTAATTTTTTAACCCCGGACAACTCGTCCGAGTAAAATCCATTCACGAAAACGAGGAGTGAACCTTCAAGCTTATCAAATAGAAATTTTTGAATCTGTTCTCTGCCAGCCGAGGATTTGTTTTCGGCTGGACTGAAGGTATGCTTCAGAAGGGGAGCGATGCTTGTATACTTCCATTCCTCGTTCCTGGTTGTTGGGAATTCAAGCTTTGAAAAATTAGATATTGCTTCCTTCCTGATTTTGTGTATCGGTGCGGATGCGCCTCCGTTGAGACTGCTTTCAAATTTTCCGAAGTTTTCTATATACCAGTTTTTTATATCTTTTATTTCTAATGTTTCCGGCATTTTATTTTTCTTTTTAATTAATTCTCTACCAGCTGGTTTTTATTGTCCTTGAGCCAGTCATAGCCTTTTTCCTCAAGCTGGAGCGCGAGCTCTTTACCGCCTGATTTTACGATCTTTCCGTTATAAAGAACGTGCACGAAATCAGGAACTATGTAATTAAGGAGCCGCTGGTAGTGTGTAACTACAATCGCAGCATTATCCTTATTCTTCAATTTATTTACTCCGTTCGCTACTATCTTCAGAGCATCGATATCAAGCCCTGAATCTGTTTCATCCAGTATGCTGAGTTTAGGTTCAAGCACCGCCATCTGAAAGATTTCATTCCTTTTTTTCTCGCCGCCTGAGAATCCTTCATTGACCGCTCTGGATAATAATTTCTGGTCAAGCTCTACCAGCTTTGTCTTCTCTTTAATCAGTGACAGGAATTCCATTGCATCAAGTGCCTCTTCACCGCGGTATTTCCTGATCTCATTCAAAGCCGTCTTTAAAAGATTGGTATTGCTTACACCCGGTAGTTCAACAGGATACTGGAATGCAAGGAACAAACCTTCGCGGGCACGGTCTTCAGGTGATAATTCAAGAAGATTTTTGCCGTTATAGATTACCTCTCCCTGTGTAATTTCATATTCCTGCTTCCCGGCAAGAACCTGTGCAAGCGTACTCTTACCTGAACCGTTTGGTCCCATTATTGCGTGAATTTCACCGGCATTTACATTCAGGTTAATTCCCTTCAGAATTTCCTTAGTTCCGATATTCACATGCAGATTTTTAACTTCTAACATCATTTATTTCCTGGTTTAAGTTTTATAAAATTCCACCCAATCACCCAACCCGCCTGCCGGCTAAGCAGGTCATTCAATCTTGCAATCTTTTAATCACTCAATATCCCAACCCAAAATTCCATTGCTCCATTCCTACCCCACACTTCCTTCCAGACTTATACTCAGCAGCTTCGTTGCCTCCACCGCAAATTCCATTGGCAGTTCTTTAAACACTTCTTTACAATAACCATTAACTATCAGTCCTATAGCATCCTCGGTAGAAATCCCTCTCTGGTTCAGATAGAATATCTGGTCCTCACCTATTTTGGAAGTGGTAGCCTCGTGTTCGATCTGTGCAGAAGGATTATTTATTTCGAGATAAGGGAATGTATGTGCTCCGCATTTATCTCCTATTAATAGTGAGTCGCACTGCGAAAAGTTGCGTGCATTTTCAGCTCTCCTGTTTATTTTAACAAGTCCTCTGTAGCTGTTATTGCTCTTTCCTGCAGAGATTCCTTTTGATATAATTGTGCTTCTTGTATTTTTTCCAAGATGAATCATCTTCGTTCCGGTATCTGCCTGCTGATAATTATTGGTCACTGCAACAGAATAAAATTCTCCTGTTGAATTATCTCCCTGGAGGATGCACCCGGGATACTTCCAGGTAATTGCCGACCCGGTTTCAACCTGCGTCCATGAAATCTTGGAATTGATTCCGCGGCAGGCGCCTCTTTTCGTAACAAAATTGTAAATTCCGCCTTTTCCGTTTTTGTCGCCTGCATACCAGTTCTGCACAGTTGAATATTTTATCTGAGCATTATCAAGAGCCACTAATTCCACCACGGCTGCATGAAGCTGATTCTCATCTCTCATTGGAGCAGTACATCCTTCGAGATAGCTGACATATGCTCCGTCATCGGCCACAATTAATGTTCTTTCAAATTGTCCTGTCTTTGCAGCATTCATTCTGAAGTAAGTGGAAAGCTCCATCGGGCAGCGGACGCCTTTCGGAACATAGACAAAAGTTCCGTCGCTGAATACTGCTGAATTGAGCGTAGCATAAAAATTATCCGTATAAGGAACAACACTCCCCATATATTTCTTTACGAGTTCGGGATGTGTCTGTATTGCTTCGGAAATTGAGCAGAAAACAATACCGAGTTCTGCCAGTGTATCTTTAAATGTTGTAGCCACAGAAACGCTGTCAAAAACAGCATCAACTGCAACATTGCTTAATCTCTTCTGCTCTTCAAGTGAAATACCTAGTTTTTCAAAGGTCTTAAGTAATTCAGGATCAACTTCCTCCAAACTGCTTAGCTGCGGTTTCTTTTTGGGTGCGGAATAATAAGTAATATCCTGGTAATCTACTGGATTATATTTCAAATTAGCCCAATGGGGTTCTTTCATAGGGAGCCATTGCTTGTAAGCTTTCAATCTCCATTCAAGCATCCATTCCGGTTCTTTTTTAATAGCGGAAAGCTGTCTGATAGTATCCTCATTCAGGCCCGCTGGAAGACTTTCAGCCTCAATATCAGTTACAAAACCATACTTATACTCTTTATTCGCTAATTCTTCTATTGTTCCTACTTCAGTATTGCTCATTTAATCTCCTTGATTAAAAATCCTGAAGATTTGGCGATTCTTCAGAAATTCTATTTAATTACTATTCAAAACTAATCAATCTATACTCTTTTGTCAAGATTTAAGTTCCCGATAGAAGCCTATATCTTTACAGAAGTTAGCTATGTGTGCTTTCTGTTGTCACATTCATAGAAAATTCTTAAATTGCCAGCCTGATTTGCTGCTTCAGGCATACCGGAGCGGCTGGCAAAACGAGTTCTTCAAATCTCTGCAGGACCCGTTAAAGGGAATTCATACTTTCTTAATCCGGAAATTCTTTCGGCCATCTTTCGGCCATCTCTCGGCCTCCAAAATACGGTACAACAACCTTTCTCCCGCGTTCCTGAAGTAACCCAATAGTGTATTTTAGGCATTTCTCCACTGCTTTAGTCTTTATACTTCTCGAGGCACTCAGCTGAAGCCAGTTAGACTTGAAGCACGCTTTTCAAATTCTTTATATATGCAAAAATTTTTCCCGAGTCCTTTCTCCTGCATCCCTCCGGAATCTTTCACTCTATCTTAAATTGTTTTTATGCAATTATTAAATTAACTTTGGCTTAATTTTTACAATAATCTGATAATTTTGGAAGAACAGAAACCAAATCAAAATACTCCGGCTGAAAGCCAGAATACCGATAAAAACAGCGGAAATGATGAATCCGGCGGTAAAAAGAACACAAGATACAACCGGTATTACCGCGGCAGAAGAAAAAGTTATAACAAGTACAATCAGCAAAGGGGTGAATCGAGACCGAGTGCATTTAAAAAACTTACTATCATTGTTCCTCTTTTCAATGAGGAAGAATCTCTCAACCCTCTCACAAATGAAATAAGAAAAGCACTGAAGATTGTTAATATTGGCTACGAGGTTATTTTCGTCGATGACGGAAGTACTGACAAATCATTAAATATCATTAAAGAAGTATGCCGTACTGATAAAAGATTCAAATTTATCAGCTTCAGGAAGAATTACGGTAAATCTGCAGCTCTTCAAATGGGATTCAACAATGCATCCGGTGACGTTGTAATCACTATGGACGCTGATCTTCAGGATGACCCCAACGAAATTTATAATCTTATTAAAAAGCTTGAAGAGGGAAGCGACCTGGTATCCGGATGGAAAAAGGTAAGACACGACCCATTTATAAAGAGAACCTCCTCAAAATTTTTCAATTTTATAACGCGTATTATCAGCGGGATTAAAATTCATGATTTTAACTGCGGACTAAAAGCATACAGAAAAGAAGTTACAGATAATATTAAAGTTTACGGCGAACTTCACAGGTATGTTCCCGTATTAGCTGACTGGCAGGGATTCAAGATAGCCGAAATTCCCGTAAAACATCACCCCCGCAGATACGGTAAAACAAAGTTCGGCATCTCACGGTTCTTTAAGGGCTTTATAGACCTGATTACCGTGATATTTGCAACGCGTTATATAAAACGCCCTATGCATTTCTTTGGTTTTCTTGGTGCTCTTTCTTTTATTATCGGTCTTATTGTTAATGGTTACCTGACGGTTTTATGGATTATCGGGGAGCCCCTGAGTAATCGTCCCATGCTGTTCTTGGGTATGCTATTGATAATTGTAGGCGTTCAGTTTTTTTCCGTAGGACTTCTTGGTGAAATGCTTGTCAATAATTTTATGAATGAACGGGAATATATTATAAAAGATAAAGAGCTATAGGTGTGGATTTATTTATAAGTTATTTGAATCATTCTTTGTTTTCTCCCCGTATAATTTAGCCTCATGTATTACGACCCGGTAAAAGATATTTTTGCTTCAGTTATAAGGAAGCATCCTAAACTCAGAATACTTTTTTATAAAGTTCTGGATATCATGTTTCTGCGTTCCTGGTATGTCCGTAGGGAACTCCGCAATCTGAGAAATATCTTTAATGAAAGCGAAATAGAAATTTACGATGCAGGAACTGGTTACGGCCAGTACTCTTATTTTATGGCGAAGAACCTTAAGCCGGCTGAAATTTATGCTGTTGATGTAAAAGAGGACTGGATAAAGGACTGCAGGGAATTTTTTCAGTTGGAAAAAATAAAAAATGTCTCCTTTGGAATTGAGGATCTTACAGCCATCAATCACGAAAACAGGTTCGATCTTATAGTCTGCGTTGACGTTATGGAACATATCGAAGAGGATGTTAAAGTTTTCAGTAACTTTTATAAAGCACTGAAAAAGGGCGGGTACCTGCTTATAAATACCCCATCAATCTTCGGCGGCAGCGATGTGCACGATGAATCCGATGAAAGCTTTGTGAGTGAACATGCAAGAGACGGGTACTTACGTGAAGATCTCGAAGATAAACTTTCTCCTATAGGGTTCTCCGTGTACCGTTCCAGGTATACATATGGATTCTGGGGGGATAAAGCCTGGCGCCTTGGGATTAAATACCCGATTATGCTTGTGAATATTTCAAAATTCTTTCTGATATTGCTTCCGTTTTATTTTCTTATCACTTTCCTGTTTACTTTTATAATGATGTTCCTGGATTACTCTTCAAATAATAAAGTTGGCTCGGGCATAACGTTTATCGCAAAAAAATAATAGAAGAAATTATAATTAACCGGAATTTTAATGGCTAAGTCAAAAAGAACTATTCAGTCAAAGAAAAATAAATCCGAAGGATTCTTCTCGAAGTTAAGCATCGAAGAAATTCTTCCGCACAAGTTTCATGCCCTGGCAGCAATCCTGGTTATAATCATTTTGTTTCTTGCTTTCCTGAGCCCGCTTTTTTTCGGGGATAAGACTTTTCAATCGTCGGATATAATCTCAAGCAAAAGTATGCATTCCTATATTGAAAACCATGGGGAAGGCTATACTCTTTGGAATCCCTATATTTTCTGCGGGATGCCTGCATATGCCATCGGAACCTCCGCCAAGTGGTTTAATTTTATGTATGTAGGTATCACTGCTGTGAGAGATGTATTTTCCGCTCCTTTCACTAATGATTATGTGAAGTGGGTGTTTTACCTGATAATTATGGGAATAACCTCCTACCTGCTGATGAAATATCTTACTAACAACTTTATGGTAAGTCTTTTCACTTCCATATCTATGTCTTTTAGTACAGGTCTGATCGTTTTTCTGTTTATAGGACATGTTACTAAACTTACTTCCCTTGCATTCTATCCGCTTCTATTTCTACTGCTGCTGAGATTAAAAGAGAAGAGAAGGATAATCGATTTTCTGCTTCTTATCATCACCCTTCAGCTATTCATTCAGGGTTTCCACGTTCAGATAATTTATTATACCGTACTTTCAGTAGGAATTTATTTCCTGTATTATTTTATCAGATCGTTAATTAAAAAAGATTTGCTATTAAGAAATGGCGTGCTGAAATCAGCGGGTGTTTTTGCCGTTTCGCTAATCATCGCTCTTCTTATACAGTCTGATAACTTTACACAGGTATATGAATACTCTCAATTTTCAACCCGCGGTACGGAAAGCATTATCGACAAGGAAAGCGGAAAGCAGCAGGAGAACACCTCGGAGTATTATGATTATCATACCAACTGGTCGTTCTCACCCGGAGAAGTAATTACATTTGTTGTGCCATCTTATTTCGGGTTTGGAAACTCTACATATAATGGACCCCTGACGAATAATCAGCCCGTAGATGTCAATACGTATTTTGGTCAGATGCCTTTTGTTGATGTGGCAATGTATATGGGAGTACTTGTGTTCTTCCTTGCTCTTTTTGCGGTGTTCACAAAATGGAAGGAGCCATTCGTTCAGTTCTTAACCATTCTTTCAGTATTTGCGCTGCTCGTCTCATTCGGAAAAAACTTCCCTGTAATATTTGATTTGTTATTTAAATATCTGCCGTTCTTCGATAAATTCCGGGTGCCTTCGATGATCCTCGTTCTTGTACAGCTTAGTTTACCAATCCTGGCAGGACTGGGACTTATGAAGATTATTTCCCTCAGGAACGAAAAAGATGCAAAACTGGAAAGTATCATTAAGAATACTGCATTTGTTTTTACAGGAATTTTTATTCTGGGAGTTCTGTTAAACGGCTCGATAACACAATGGTTTGCTTCCCGTGTAAATGATTATGCTTCCGGACTGACAGCTTCACGTCCTCAGATGGCTAAACAATTTCAGGCTCTGGCCGATTACTCTGCAGGTATGTTCCTCAGCGACTTCCTTTTTGCATTTGCATTTCTTGCAATTGCTTTCTGGGCAGCAAATTTTTATATAAAAGAAAAAATTAGTAAAGATTCTCTTGTGTTATTTGTTATAATACTATCTCTGATTGATTTATGGAGAATTGATGCAAGGGGTGCAAAATACACAGACTCCCCGAACATTAAGAATATGTTTGACAAACCGGATTATGTAAATGTTATAGAAGAACAAAATGATAAAAACCCTTTTAGAATATTAAACCTGAAACAGGATGGCTCTCCCGGATCATTCAATCAGAATTCAAATTTTAATGCATATTTTTTACTGGAGGATTTTTACGGATACTCCGCAATAAAGCCCAGAGCATACCAGGATATAATAGATATCGCTGGTCCTGTTAATAGTGTTTTATGGCGGATGGCTAACATCAAATATATTATAACCGAAAAGCCTGTGCAATTCCCGGGACTGGCTCCAATTTACAAAGGCGACAAGAGTGTTGTTTATCTGAATCAGTATGTGCTGCCGAGAGTTCATTTTGTGGATTCAGTTGAATATAAGCCTGAGATAGAAATTTTAAAACAAATTAAAGCTTCAGCTTTTGATCCGCTGAAAAAAGCGTATGTAGCTGATCCAAAATTGAAGGTTGAGCCTGCAGACTCAACAGCGAGCGTGAATATAACAGAGTATAAGAACGAATCGGTTTCAGCTGACGTAAAAGCTTCAGGTAATAATTTCGTGTTTTTTAGCGATACATATATGACAGGGAAGGCTGATTATAAATTATTCACTCTTCCTACAGGCTGGAGAGCGTATATAGATAATAACGAAACAAAAATATATAGAACCAACCACGATTTTATGGGAATTATTGTTCCTGCCGGTCAGCATCACGTAGTTTTCAAATATGCCCCTGAAAGCTTTTATATTTCAAAGTATCTTGCACTTATATTAAGCTCTCTTGTTCTACTTGGATTGATAGTTGTGTTAGCTGTCAGAAGAAAGAAAGTTTCCGGTAATGCTTGAACCCGGATTGATTAATGCTCGATAAATTAAAATACTTAGTCAAACATTCTTTTATATACAGCATAAGTAACCTTGCAACCAAGGCATCCGGCGTAATATTACTCCCCATCTACTCAACTTTCTTTTCCGTTAGTGAGTTCGGAATCCTCGGGATCATCGAAGTCACGATTTCTATTTTTACAGAACTCCTCAATTTTGGACTCGGCCAGTCACTGGTGATGCTTACCAACCACACCGATTTTGAAAATAAGAAAAGCAGTATTTTTTATACATTGACCATCGTCTCTGCCTTTATCGTTATTATTTTTATTGCGCTTGGTGAAATTACAGTTCCCTATTTATCTAAACTTTTCCAGAACCCTTCAGACTTTTATTTTTATCTCAGACTGGCAATTTATATTATTTCCCTCAGAGTACTTAACATCTTCTTTTCCAATAAACTTCGTGCAGATGAAAAATCCATCTGGTTCACTGCCAGCAGCCTGACCAAACTTGGATTAACACTGGGATTTATTGTTTATTTTGTTGCCTACAGAAATTTGGGAATCAGCGGAGTGCTGTATTCTTATATCCTGAGCGAAGCGGTTCTTTTTCTGATCCTTATTCCATCTATGATACGGGGCATGACAAAAAGGTTTGAAAAGGACATAATCAGGGTTGCTATCAGTTTCGGGTTCCCGATGATTTTTACTTCTGTAGCTATGCTCATATTAAATGTCAGCGACAGGTACATCCTGAAGTATTTTACAAACTATAAAGAACTTGGGCTCTATGATCTAGGCTACCGGATTTCCGGCGTGGTAAATATGTTTGTTATTATGCCTTTTAACCTCGCTCTGATGCCTTTTGCTTATAAGATCTATCAGCAGGAGGGAGATAAAAGATATTTCTCAAAGTTATTAACTTATCTGACTCTTCTGTTAGTCTGGATCAGTCTGGCATTATCATTATTCAGCGGTAATATCATAAAGATATTTGCATTAAACCCTGAGTACTGGGAAGCAGCAAAAGTGATTCCTGTAATTGTTTTCTCTTACATCTTCTTCGGGATGAGGATAGTGGTTACACTTGGTATGCTGCTTACGAAAAATACAAAAGCATTAGCCTATACAACCCTTTTTGCCTCAGGTTTGAATATTATATTGAATATTATTTTTATTCCTTTGTGGGGGATGATGGCTGCCGCTTACTCAACATTAGTTTCTTTCATCTTCCTGTACTGGCTTTCATACATAATCTCTCAGAAATATTACAGTATTCCGTACGAAAATATGAAAGTCTATATTACTGTTTTGATCGGGGCAGCACTGTACATTATCTCATTAACAATTAATTTAAGTTATCTGCTGGATATAATAGTTAAATTTGTACTCTTGCTTGTTTTCCCGTTTATATTGTACTTCATCAAATTCTTTGAAATACGTGAACTCGAAAGTCTGGCAGGATTTTACCGGAAGTGGAAAAACCCCGTTACTTGGAGGAAAAATATTAAGGGTACTGGAAATGAATAAAGAAAAAAAATATAAAGCATTAAGAAATCTCACCTGGAGTTTGTTGAGGTCATTAAAGCTCGCCCCCTATTTTCAACTGGCTCTTGAAAGTACACTTGTAGATGACGGATGGTTCAATAGTTATTATAAAAAGGAATCAGTGGATAGAGAGAATAATCCTATTCCCTGGAATACGTACCCATTTATCAAATTTATTGAACCAAGACTTAAAGATCACTTCAATATTTTTGAATATGGATGCGGGAATTCGACAATCTGGTATTCACAAAGAGTTAAATCAATTACCTCTGTTGAAAATGATAAAGATTGG
>DATFVA010000593.1:0-6896 GCA_035260565.1 Ignavibacteriaceae bacterium
TTTCAGGGACTGCCCGGAGCGATATGTTTTATGAGCTGGATTCAGTAACAGCAGTGAAAGTTGATTTATCTTCAAAGTTTGAAATGCCCTGGGTATTCGGAGGCGGAGTGGTTTATAATCTGCTCGATAATCTGAAACTTAATGCTGATTTTCAGTACAGCCTCTGGGGAAGTACTCAGAAGTCTATCAATTTCAAATATAATAATAGTTACTGGCAGAACAGGCTTGCTTCCAGCGATTCATTAACGGGGAGCAGAGGGGATAAATTTACACTGAACTTTAATAATACCGTAGATGCCGGGATTGGATTGGAATATCTTTTAACTGATTTGGATTTAAGGCTCGGCTATCGTTTTAGTCAAAGTCCTAATTCTGCTTCAACTTACTCCTACTTTTTCCCATCTGTGGATCAGCATTGGGTCTCTCTGGGAATCGGCTATAAAGATGAAAATCTTTCCGCCGATTTAGGATTGGCATATGCTTTCGGAGTAAGTAAAAGTATACAGAATTCAAAAACAGGTTTTAATGGAACCTACGATTCAGATATAGTACTTCCAACAATAACAATAAGGTATGCTCTATAGTCTCTGTTCAAATAATATGAGAGAGAAAATTTTGTACCGGGACTTTTAATAATTTATTCACAAACACAACCGGGAGGTTAAAATGAGTAAGTTCAAGTTACTATCTATATTGCTGCTGCTCATCACTGGTTCAGTTTCAGTCCTCGCCCAGGATTATGTTAGGAAAGAGGTTGAAGTTCCTAAGGTAGATTCCGGGGCTATCACCATCGACGGGATGATGAATGAAGCTGAATGGGCTGATGCGGCACATGCTGATCTTATTACCAACAGCGGTTTTGAGATCTTCGCTCTGTATTATTACCGTGATGGATTAACAGAACCTGATTTTGATAACCTTTATGCCAGGATGCTGTGGTCCAAGGATACTCTTTATGTTTTTATGCATTGGGATGAATTCCATAATGATTCAACCAACCTGTTCTGGAATGGTAAATGGACAGGTGATCAGCTGTTCATCAGTCTTTCGGATCGCCTTGCGAGAAACCTTGAGGGTAATTATGACGGTAACTCTTATGCAGCACCGGATGGTCCTTACCATTTCTGGATACTTGGTCCTGATGTCACGTTAAATGGAGGTGATACAACATGGGTTCCTGAAGAATACAGGAAATGTGTGGATCAATCAGATTCACTAATGACCTTCGATGCATCCGATATAGCAAGGTGGGCGGCCGTAATAGATACCAATACAGGTGTCTGGGATATGGAAATGGCGATCTATAATCCTAACGTAAATGCTCAGTCGTCAATTGGATTCAACATAGGAGGCAGCGTTGGATCAAGCTATACTAATGATTTGTACGGCGATGCTTATGGATATTTTACCTGGCAGCCGAATGTTCCTAATGATCCGTTCGGTGATCCTTTCGGCAACGCAGATCCGGGTTTCTATAACCTTGCCAATTCACAGTATTGGGCTGTACTCAAATTTATGCCCGGTAATGATGACATAGTAAGGCATGAAGTTGATGTCCCGGGCGTACAGAAAGCTAATATTACGGTAGATGGTATGATGAACGAAGATGATTGGCAGAATGCTGCGGATATCGGAATGATTTCAAATACCGGCTATGAAATTTTCGCCCTTTATTACTACCGCGACGGTTTAACTGAACCGGACCTTGATGAGCTCAGTGCAAAATTGCTCTGGTCAGATAATTATCTGTATGTATTTATGCACTGGGATGAAGTTCACAATGATTCCACTAACCTCTACTGGAATGGGAAGTGGACAGGCGATCAGCTTTTTGTAAGTCTTTCCAACAGGTTAGGTACTAACCTTGTCGGAAACTATGACGGTAATTCTTATGCGGCACCTGATGGCCCTTATCATTACTGGATATTCGGTAATGACATTACCCTTAATGGAGGTGATGAAACCTGGGTTCCTGAGGAATTCAGAGGACCAAATTGTATGGGTGATTCCCTTCAGTATTTTTATGCAAGCGATTATGCACAAGGAGCTGCTGTCATTGATACTAATACCGGTGTCTGGGATCTTGAGATGAAAATCTATAATCCGAATATAACCTACCAATCCTGCATAGGCTATAATATGGGCGGAAGCTTCGGTTCAAGCTATACAGATATGCTGTACGGTGATGCTTATGCATACTGGACATGGCAGCCGAATATTCCTAATGATCCATTCGGAGATCCTTATGGAAATTCCGACCCCGGCTTCTACAACCTGGCTAATTCAGATTACTGGGCTAAGTTGAATTTTGTTTCTCCCGTTACAGCAGTTGATCCCGGTAATGTAACACAACAACTGCCGACTAAGTACAACCTGTATCAGAATTATCCTAATCCTTTTAACCCGAGTACGACAATTAGATTCGATATGCCGGAAAGAAATAATGTAACTCTCCGTGTTTATAATATTCTTGGACAGTTAGTTACTACTTTGGTAGATAATCAGAATTTCTCGGCCGGTACACATTCGGTTAATTTTGATGCGAGCAAGCTGGCTAGCGGTATTTACCTGTATAAACTGGAAGCAGGTAGTGTTCAGGTTTCTAAAAAAATGTTGTTAGTAAAATAATTTAATGTTCAAAGTGCGGCAGCGGAATCTGCCGCACTTCCTTATAATCTGGAAAGTTAAAATGAAAGCTGCTGTTCTATTTGGAGCCCACGACTGGAGGATCGAAGAATATCCGACTCCTGAAGTTAGAGAAAATGAAGTCCTGTTAAAAATTAAAGCCTGCGGTGTCTGTCACTCTGAAATTCATCAGTGGAATAATAAAATAAACGGGCTTGAGTATCCCCGGTTCATTGGTCATGAAGTTGCAGGTGAGGTTCTCAAGACCGGTTCAAAGGTGACTGATTTTAAAGAAGGTGATAGAGTAGCTGCCTGGACAGATGGCAGAGGCTATGCAGAAGAAATTGCTGTAAAGCAGGAAATGGTTTTTAAAATACATGATAATATAAGCTTTGCAGAAGCCATGGCAGAGCCTATTGCCTGTACAACTAATGGAGTTATCAGAGCCGGAATCCAGATGAATGATACTGTTGCACTGGTGGGCACAGGTTTTATGGGGTTGATACTGCTGCAGGAATTGAAGCTCCGGGGCGTTTCATCGGTAATAACTATTGACATTCGTGATGAAATGCTTGAATTAGCTAAAGTACTCGGGGCTGATGTAACTTTGAATCCTGTAAGAGATGACATCACCAAAAAAATTAAAGAGCTTACAAACGGCAGAGGGGTAGATGTTAGTTTTGAAGTCGGGGGCGTACAGGCTACCCTGGACCTTGCACCACAGATATGCAGGATGGAAGGTAAACTGATTATTTTTGGTTATCATCCGGGAGAAAGAAGAATACAGGATCTTGGCTTTTGGAACTGGATGGCATTTGATATTATCAACGCCCATTTCAGAGATGTCAATACAATCCTGAAGGGCACTAAAATCGGAATGGATCTCCTTAACAATGGAAAGATCCTGATGAAACCGCTTATTACTCACAAATATAATCTAAATGAAATTGAAGCAGCATTTACAGCTGCACATCAAAAACCGGAAGGATTTGTCAAATCTGTGATCGTAATGAATTAATGATCATAATTGCCTATTGACAAAAACGAACAGAGGTACATTTATGAAATTAAGATATACTTTTTCAAAAATAATAACGTTGACAATACTTGCAGCTGCAGTATTACTGCTGCCGGTGGATAATTTTGCTGCAGGCGGCAAAATAACCGGTAAAGTAACAGAAAAAAGTACCGGGGATCCGATACCAGGTGTTAATGTTCAGCTTGTAGGTATGTCGATGGGTGCGGCTACCGATGCCAGCGGTGAATATTATATCTTAAATATTCCACCCGGAACTTACGACGTTAAAGCATCGATCATAGGTTACAGATCAGTTATTCAAACCGGGGTTGAAGTCAGTGTAAACCATACAACTCAGGTAGACTATCAGCTTGAGGAAACCGTACTTGAACTTAATGAATCGGTTGTCGTAACCGCAGAGAGACCTCTTGTTGAAAAGGACCTTACTTCTTCGAGGCACTATGTCAGCTCAAAAGAAATTGCTGTCAGACCGACCACGCAGCTTACAGAGGTGCTGAGTACTTTGGCTGGTGTAGATGTAAATGCGAACGGAGAATTGACCGTGCGTAGAGGGTCACTCGATCAGGTTGCATTTTTAATCGACGGTATGAGAGCCAGCAATCCCCTGAATTATCAGCCTTATACGAGCATCAATCTTTCATCGATCCAGGAGCTTGAAATTATAACGGGTGCGTTTAATGCTGAATATGGTCAGGCTCAGTCAGGCGTGTTTAATATAATTACAAAGGAAGGATCTCCTAAATTTGAAGGCTACGCTGAGATGCGTTATATACCGGCTCATTTGCCTCACTGGGGCACTGCTTTCTATGATTACAGCACAACGAGATATTGGGAAAATACTCACGCCAGGCATCAACAGTGGTGGATAGATCACCCGGATCAGTGGGTTGATTTAACGGGTACTTACGGAAATAACCCGAATTGTAATTTTACACCGGAGCAGGCTTATCAGTATTATATGAGTACTCACCAGCCATTAAACGATTACACAAATGAAGCCGGGTACCAGACTGAAATCTCATTAGGCGGTCCTACTCCTTTAAAGGATCTATTCTTTTTTGTAACGGGCAGGTATAGAAACCTTCCGCCTGTAACCGGCAATAGTTACAGAAGCAGAGGAACGTGGTTTGACGGAACCGCAAAATTAAGTTATAATCTTAATCCACAGATGAAATTTATGGCCTCCGGTTATTATGGAATCGCTAATACAAATGCCGGAATGGAGTATATGAATAATGATTTTATGTCTACTCCGGGTCTGGGGCTTTCAGCCAAGTATGCATATTATGATCTGACCGGTTATCCGGAAACAAGGAATGATGGTCAAACTCTTCAGTTTACCCATGTGCTGGGTCAGAGCACCTTTTATGTTTTGCAAGTCAGCAGGGTATTTCAGTATAATTCACAGTCTACTTTCCCGGGTGATGCAAATGGCTGGGATGAGGGAGCCATTCAGTATGATATATTAAGAGCCGTGGATGCTTATGGAAACACGGTTGCAGGTGCAAACGAGAAAAATATTATTGGCCTTCATAGTACCGGTATTTATTATAGAGGCCACGATAAAAATACAGATCTGACTTTTTCTGGTGATCTCACTTCACAGCTGAGCCCAAGTACCCAAATAAAAGGAGGGGGAGATTTTACATATTATATTCTTGATAGATATCAGGAGGCAAAAGCAAATAGAGCTATAGAAGATAATATCTATCATCCATATGAGGGGGATGCATATGCCGAGGCAAAACTTGAGTTTGAGGGCCTTATAATAAATGCAGGGTTAAGGTATGATTTCTATAATCCCAATGATAAAAGATACCTTGATCCTTTCGATCCTTTTGGTATAATTACAGCCCAGCAGGACAGCACTCCAGCAAAACCAAATACTGCCCCAACATCAACTTTTGGCCAGTTATCTCCAAGAATCGGTATTTCTCATCCTATTTCAGAAAACACAGTTCTACATTTTTCTTACGGACATTTCTTCCAGAGAGCCAATTTCGGTGATTACGGAGAAGGCACCTATGTATCAGGAATACTGAATACATATATAACGGATCCTGCATCTGGTACCCCCTCAATATTTAATCTCGGGAACAGAGATCTCAAGCCTAGAAAGACAGTGGAGTATGAATTGGGTATTGAACATAATATTTCGGGTATTGTATTCGATATAACCGCCTATTATAAGGATATTACTCAGACGGTACGAACTATTACTGTATCTGCACCAGGTTTAAAATATAAAACTTCAGGCAATGGCGATTATGGTGATTCAAAAGGCGTCGAAATTTCAATCCGAAAACCTCTATCCGGCTATTGGGGAGGATACCTTAACTACACATTTACCACCGGCATCAATGGAGTCTCAGGTGACCCGACTACTATTACTCCCCCCGGCTCTCAATCCCAGGGAGCGCAGAGCCCGGACGTAGGCGATCAGATCGTCTATGATGAGCCTAAGTTAAAATTCGGATTAACTTTTGTTACACCCGGTGATTTGGATTTTCTGGGCGGAATATTCAGAGATTTCCAATTCACTATCGATTACCAGGTCTACTATCCTAATAAAAATATTCCCAGTGATGTTGTTGCTGAAGCCGGAGCTCATTTTGAAAAGAAGGCCGACAAGAATGCAAATATCATAATCAGAAAAGAGATAAATTTTGGTTTCATACGGCCGGCGTTTTTTGTCGAAATCAATAATGCCTTTAATGATACCTGGAGCAATATGGATATTTTCAATTCAGCCTCTCCTGAAGACAGGGCGAATTTCATTAATTCAGGACTGACACTATATCCGGCAACTCAATTAGATGGTTCACCCTTTCCGGATATGGTTATGTACAGAAATCTTCCGCGGAGAGTTACACTCGGTGTATCATTTAGTCTTTAAAAATTTTAGAAGAGAATTATTATGAGTACATTTAAAAACAGAGCCGTTCTATTTATCATACCCCTGGTTTTCTTAATAGCTTCACAGGTTGAAGCTCAGCAGAACTCCACGACTCATACAAGAGGCAAATTGTGGGAAACTTTATATAATTGGGGATATATAGGTGATCCCGGTTTTTGGGATTACACAGAGATCACCGGCATAGGATTTTTTCCCGGATTTGCAGGTTATGACTATCCGGACGATGAGCTTAAAGCGAACGGCTACATTACTGATGCCAATTTTCATAATGCCAGATCCGGTCCCTGGATCATAGCTAAAGATGCACTGACGCTC
>DATFVA010000594.1:0-2557 GCA_035260565.1 Ignavibacteriaceae bacterium
AGGACAATCTCAATGAGACTGGAACGGAAAAAGAAAGAAGAAATAGAGCGTATGAAAGCCGCCGCCGCCGATAACGAAAACTCCCCATCTGTTCAGGCATTCTGAGAAATTAGTTAGCTATCACTGGTCAGTGGGGGAGACTGAGAGAGGGGGAAACTGAGAGAAGGTGTTATCCGGCAGTTGTGGTCGTTCATAATCATTTGATGGTTCCGGCAGAGCCGTCGCGGGGAGATACGATTTAAACTACACTTCATGGGATATCGCCACGGGCTCAAGATTTAGTCCGGCAGCCGCCGGATTCAACATTCAATTGTCATTAGGTGGTTATTTAGCAGTGACGTCCGTAAATTAATTCCATAAGTCAGAAATCAGCTAAAATTTATAATTAAAACATCTATCTGGAAAAATATATAACAATTTGTGGTAATATCTCCCGGGTTTACCGGAAAATTGATTATTGTTATTTTATAATATCCGTAGTAAAAAATTAATTTCTGGGGGAGAATATGCAGCTAAAACACACTCAGACCATCGTTTACCTTACAGTTTTCTTATCACTATTGCTTACTATAGTATCGTTTTCAGGCGGGTTCATTGAGTCCACATATAAGCGGGAGGCTCTATCAATTGCAGTGCAGGGCATAGGACAGGACATTTTTGATTTATTCATAGTAGTGCCTCTTCTTCTGATTTCAATGTTCTTTACTACGCAAGGGAAGAGGACTGCTCTCTTTATTTTTGCGGGAACTGTTTTCTATATAATGTATTCCTTTTTTATATACAGCTTCGGCATACACTTTAATATGTTATTTGTGTTTTACTGTTTTACACTTGGTTCTTCCTTTTACCTGTTCGTCCTGCTGCTAACCGAAATGACGCATATGGATATCGAGAGGTGGTTTGAGGAGAAAACACCTGTAAGATCAACTGCGTCATTCTTCTTGCTTATTGCGGTCCTGTTTTATTTTCTCTGGTTCAGCGACATAATACCTGCAATAGTCAATAATACAATTCCAAAGAGTGTAAGCGACTATAACCTTCTGGTTGATCCCGTACATGTTTTAGACCTGTCATTTGTTCTGCCCGGACTAATAATAACTTCAATTTTACTGATCAAAAAGAGAAAAACCGGTTTTATTTTTGCCGCGGTACTTCTGATCTTTACCGTCCTGCTTTCACTTGCACTGATTGCTATGGCAGTGATGCTCAATGTCAGAAATGTAACTGAGGATTTTTCTCTTGTAATTATATTCAGTGTAATTGCAGTCATAAGTGTTGTATATTTATTTATTTTTCTGAAAAGAATGAAAACACCAGATGCCTTATAAAATGTTAAAATATTTCAAGATAGTTTTTGCCCTTTTTTTGTTATCATTGAGCTCCTTTAACTGCGAAAGGGATCTGCCATCATCTTATAATTACGGCAGAACAGAATCTATAAACCTGGTAAGTCCAGCTGGCGGAGAAAGATTTAATTATGACCAGCCTGTTAAAGTTGAATGGACATCGGAAAACGTTGAAGACAGTCTACGTATTGAATTATATAATAAAAGTCAGCCCATGTATTCAATAAATAATGTTCCGAATTCAGGAGATTATATATTCCACATTCCCCTTGAAATCGTTCCGGCTAAAAAATACCAGTTAAAAATAGAGTCGATGGTAAATCCTGAAATATCTGATATTAACTCTGCATACTTTGAAATAACTCCGCAGATTGATGGACACTGGTCTTACTCCAATCTGTCGGAAAATTCGGGACTTGAAATTGCACTCGACCTCTCGTCTTTTACAGAAAATGCTTTCCTGGGGAATGGCACTTTTCACTTTAAATATATATCGCAAGGTATACCTGTAGATTATCTACGGGAAGATACTGTTGGGGGTGTAATGACTTATCCAGACATCAGTTTTGTAATGAAAGAACCCGGGAATAAAAGATTCAATTTTTCGGGAAAGATGATATCTAATGGAATGATAAGCGGGAGAATATCAGGGTTTATAGATAATACATATGGAAATTTAAGTGACACGTTGATCCTGGTAAGGGGTAACGGGCATTTGTAATTGGTTATTGATCATTAGAGATTTCGGGAAGGAGGGAAAAGTGAGACTGAGACACACAGGGACTAAACAGACTGAGCGAGGGTGTTATTTAGTAGCCATTCGTGGTCATTCAGTTGTCAATATATTATTTAAAGTGACGTGTTTATTTGTCAAATCCGTAAATTAATTCATTAAGTCCGAAATTCGCCAAATCTAAAAACTATTAGTGAGTCTAAAATTTGCCGAAAATAAATGATATGATTAAAGAATTTTTGTTTATATCGGCCTTGATAGCAAATCAATCTAATCGCTAGTTTCTATATTTGATAAACAAAATATATGGGTTCAGTATCATGACGCTTTCACAATTAAATTATGTCGTTTCAGTGGCGGTGCATCAGAGTTTCAGTAAAGCAGCGGAAAAATGTTTCGTTACTCAACCCACACTTAGTATGCAGATAAATAAACTGGAGGAAGAACTTGGCGTAAAGATTTTCAATCGGTTAAACTC
>DATFVA010000595.1:0-4920 GCA_035260565.1 Ignavibacteriaceae bacterium
TTAGGTGGAGTACCGGATAATGGTTTTCTTAAGCTCTGCCCAAAAACATGGAATTATGGCAGGAGAAATTCATGATTATTACGACGTTTTTTTAGGTTCGGGTTTCACTTTTATCGATTTAAAGGTGCGCCACTGGATGGAGGCTCGGGAGGTTTTACATCAGTAAAGAAGTCAATTTTATTAAAATAATTTACGAGGTGAAAAATGAAAACAATTTATACAGCTGTATTCTGTTTATTTTTTATTTCAGCTGCCTCTGCTCAGGCTCCAGGACAACCCTATTTCCCTGAAACTGCAAACGGAGCTTCTAACATACCCTATCAATACCACTCACTAAAATGGCAGAACCCCGGAGATGTGGTTTATAATGAAGTTTACCTCGGGTTTGATTCTTCCAAAGTGACTAATTTAGATCCTTCATCACTCTTTATTTCGGGATATCCTTCAACCGTTTTTGATTCTGTCCTGATAGACACACAGCTGTTTTATCCGACCCGTTATTTCTGGTGCGTCGTTGAATATAATGCAGATGGATCTGCCCAGGGAGAAACATGGTATTTTAATACAAGTTCGCCCTTCATAGACTATGTTAAAGCAGACGATTTCTCCTTCGGATTGGGGAAATGGTCTATTACCAGCAGCGGCTGCGGGTGGCAATTGGAAAACGAAAATGGTTATCTTCTTCCTGATCCTTCAACAGGGAAGGTTCTGGCTGCTGATGCTTTCATATGCGGTGCAATCAGCTCAGTAGCAAATTTTGAGATTGCTGAGGATATGCAATATATGGCTGGAGCAACACTGGACTTCAACTCGGACCTTTCATTGTTTTCTTCAGCTGATAATGCTAATGTGGATATGAGCACGGACGGAGGCGCTACGTGGTCATTACTATGGCAGCCGGATGGGTCCAACAGGAATGAGCACGTCAGTGTAATATTGTTTGACCAAAACGGGGTTAACGATACCATCTATACAGTTCAGATAAGATTTTATATTTCAATGCCCGGACCTGATGGATGGTGGGCAATAGATAATGTTGCGATCCAGGCTTATGATGGACTTTTAACCCACAACCACCCATATATTACCTCTGTTAATGTAAATTATGAGAATGGACCGAAATCTGTTCTGAAATGGCAGCAGCCGATTCCGGCACCCGGTGATATTATTCAGCGTAAACAGGGAACTCCATTAAGTAATACAGCATATGAGACAATTGCAGTTATACAGGGTGCTAACTATAATACATTCATTGATTCAACAATAAATGATTCTTCGATATATACTTATAGGATAGGAATACCCGAGATGTCTTACTGGTACATTTACAGCAATGAAGCTACAGCTTATGCTTTCCCGCCCGTGCCCGTGGAGTTAATGAGTTTCAGTGGCAAGGCTTCCGGTTATGATATACAGCTTAACTGGATCACAGCAACAGAAACCAATAACCGGGGATTTATGATAGAAAGAAAGGGGTTAGAAGAAAAAAGCGATCAATGGAATAATATATCGTTCATTAAAGGAAATGGAACTACAGCTCAATCAAAATCATATTCCTATATTGATAAAAATCTTCCTGCAGGAAATTATCAGTACAGGCTGAAGCAGATAGATTTCGATGGGAGTTCTGATTATTCCAGAGTTGTGGAAGTTAGCATAGATTCTCCGGGTGAATTTTCTTTAGCACAGAATTATCCTAATCCGTTTAATCCCGAAACAAATTTGTCATATGTCATTGGTCATTCGTCATTTGTATCTATCAGAGTATATGATGTTCTGGGCAATGAAGTCGCATTATTAGTAAATGAAGTAAAGCAGGCAGGAAAATACGCACTTAAATTTGATGGAAGTAATTTGGCAAGCGGGATATATATTTATCGAATTAAGGCAGTGCCCACAGATGCTGTCTCCGGCGATTTTACTGCATCAAAGAAATTAATTCTATTAAAATAAAAGAGGGAGAATTTTATGAAAATGATTTTTGTAATTCTCTTTGCTGTTTTAGTCAGCCGTACTTTTGCGCAGTCCTTTTTATCATTAGACGGTATCGAGGCTCCGGATGGGGGAACAATTCTTCTCTATCACTATGGAGCACAAAATAATAGTGCCTACACTCCGGTATACAAATTTAATGCTGCATCCGGGTATGAGAAAAAGGTGATGGAAGCTTATTTTGTAGATGGATCATACACAAGGAGCGTCCAGGACTTTGAATTCTTTCCTGAGGACACAACCAACTTCATCGATTGCGGATTTGGGATGATGGCCGATAATTATGCATTCGTAGCATATAATGATTCAGCCGTTGCCGGGTTCCAGTCTCCATTTTTCTATGTAGACATTTCCAGACAAAATCCCTTAAGAACATATGCCGGTGACGGAATGCTGAACAGGAGTTTCGACGGAGGGCTGACTTATCCGGCTGATTCCGTGCTGAATTTTAATATGATATCTGTTTCTGATTTTAATGATAATGAGATTTTCGGGATAGATCAGCAAGACAGACTTATTAAATCTTTTGACGGCGGCCGGACGTACATTATAGTTGACGATATTCCAGTGTCCGCAAAGATAAATTTTCATCCCAGGCTATTTTATGATCCTGATCAGGCACATATATACAGGATAAATGCTTCCGTTAATGCTTACGATCTCTATGTGTCATCTGATAACGGTAATTCGTATACATGGACACTGAAAAAACAATACCCGGAGCCTTTTGTTTTTACCAATGATCCATCACAGAGCGGAACCTGCTATCTCGGGTATTATTATCACCTGTATAAGTCGACAAATTATGCAGAAAGTTTCGCTCCCCTTTACCGTTTTGATGAAAGGATAATAGGGATCTACCCTAAGCCCGGAACTCAGCTGCTGTATGTTGCAACCAGGTATCATCTCTACTCGCTGGAAAATAATACTTTAACGATTCTAAAAGAGATTTCCCCTGATCCTGAACTTGCGCTTTATTATCCTCTGAAGACAGGTGATAAGTGGGTTTACGATGGGTTTATACGGATCTATCCTGAAACTGAGTCGTATCAGTTCATCAGGGAGATAAATGACGAAGTAATAAAACCTAACCAGAAGTCTTATTTTGAAGTCGAAGAATACTTTGCAGGTTCTGCTTATACTTCAAAATATTATGAGAGAATTGACTCTGCCAATGCCAGAGTCTACCGGTTCGACGAAGATTCTGTTCAGAGCGGACAGGAATACCTGCTTGATGATCTCAGGGCAGAGTTGGAAGATTCTGTCCGTAGTTACAGGTTTGGTCTTACTCCGTTTACAGTTATTTATTCCGCTGATACGGTTTATTACCAGCATAATACTCACTATAAACAGTACTACTCTGAATCCTTAATGGGATATACTTATGATCTAGTTAAGGAGTTCGGAATTACAAGGGTCTATAATACTTTTGATTTCGGCAGTGATGACAGGATACTGAAGGGAGCTATTATAAACGGCACGCTATATGGTGATACAACATTAACTGGGGTTGAAGACAAAATATCCACGGTTAGTTCTTTTTCCCTCTCGCAGAACTATCCCAATCCATTTAACCCGGTAACTACAATCAGGTACAGCATCGGGAAACCTGTCAGGGTTATTCTTAAAATATTTGATATCCTGGGAAAGGAAGTCACTACCCTCGTAAATGAAGAGAAGCCATCCGGAAATTACTCTATTAATTTTGACGGCAGTAATTTAGCCAGCGGGATATATTACTACCAGATGAGGGCTGGTGAATGTACTCAGACAATGAAATTTATTTTATTGAAATAGATTAAAAAAACATCAATTACCATTATCAGACTCTTTATTTAGACCGCCCCCGGCGGTCTTTTTTTTACAACATTTTTACAATTTCCTGACAAAAAACGATTTGCACTTCAATAAAATTCATCAGGAAAATAAAAGAATATCGCAATGAAAAAAACTGGATTTATATCGGCTGCAGTTATAAGCAGCATGTTGATAATCTCGGGTTGTGCAAGAGAAATCGAGGAAACAATCTACCTCGGAGATGCAAAGATCAAATCGCCCATCTCAACGCCGCCGGTTCATTTGAATATAAATAGCCGCCCGGGTGATATTACAATCTCTCCTAAATTTTCTTTTACAAATAATAAGAGCATGCTGACTACGAGTGATGAGGTCTTCCCCGGTACCATTACGTTGTCCGATGGTTCAGTGTACAGGCCGAAGGATAAAAATATTGAATGGGTCTACAGCAGATTCGTATTCGGTGCTGATATGGATTTTAAAATTTCCCGCCTATTCGCTTTATTCGGAGGATTTTCCTTTTCCAATGATAACTATTCGGGAGCTAATATCGGGGCAGGGATTTTCAGTAGTTCAACGGAGCCGATAATCCGGTTTGATTTTGGCCTGAGTTTTCAATCATATAAGTACAACGCAATTACTATTGTGGATCAGCAAATTACTTATTTCTGGGGAGGTGAGAGCAGCGATAGATATTTATTTCGTGATGATGGAAAGAATACAAGCTCTGCCCCATTCTTCACGCTGACTTTTAATTCAAATAATGATTCCGCTTTCGTCAGTTATTTCGTTAGTGCGGGATACTTTATGCAGACGCTTTTGAATTTTACACCTCAGGATAGTTATTATTCTAACGAGGTATTTACGCGTGTCGTCGTCGATGAAAGGTCCGATTGTACAGCAGGTTTTCTATATTTCAATCCCGGTGTTTCGTTCAAACTAAATACTCAGATGAGGCTTTTGATAAATGCAAAATTGTTAAAAGAATCCGCATTAGGGCTCGATACGGGGAATATAATAATAATTCCGAATGTTCAGGTAGATTTTAATTTGTAGCAGGATAATTAGTTTTAATCTGACTCGCGGTAAATTCTTCAGACTTCAACCATCACCAATCTATATCACTTCCAT
>DATFVA010000596.1:0-3102 GCA_035260565.1 Ignavibacteriaceae bacterium
TTGGTGTTGAAACGCTGTCGAGATATGAAAATTTCAGTTTTACAAGCCCAAGAGATGGTCCGTCCAGAGTATCCTTATTATTTAAGACTCTGACTAATATGATGTCATTCAGATTTGTTGTTCCTATTGAGTGAGTCGAATCTTCGACGAAATATTCAAGTGTATCAACCGTTCCAAAACCAGCTTCACCCGGTTTTTCCAGGTCACCTACGAACTTGAACCTTTCAGGCTGCGCTGTAATAATAGCAGTATGATCGAATTTATAACCGACTTTTCTGAAATCGGAGTTCATTATATCCGCCAGTGTTTTAGTATTCTGCTGGAGCCGTAATTCAGTATCCGAGGAATAACCCGATTCAGACATAAAGACGTTTAATTTCAGTACTAAAAGCAGCAGCATGCCTCCGATAATAGTAGAGCCCAAAATATCCATCATTGTATTCATATAAATTCTTCTTAATTTTTTGAATGAAGTGAAAAAATGAAATACATTTGAAAAGGATCTCTAAGATAATCACTGGTAACAGTAATTGTGACTTTTTTATAATAATCCTGGTTTATTGTAATACTTCCTGTAGCATCACAATAGTTAACATCACACTGAACGACATATCCTTCAGCAATCGGTAACGTATTGATTGTATCCTTATAACCATTATAATCATCAATATCGTTGTATCCCGGCCATGTTTCTGTTCCATCCGGACCAAAGCTGACATAGGGGGTTAACTGAACTTTATTGATAGCCTGGAAATCCACTGTCCTCTCATCAAATGCCTTCTGCTTCATCTCCTCTACCAGATCATCGGCCAGAGAAAATGCGGTTAGATAAACTTTATCTTCGACTTCGATGGTCGTATTCTGAAGGACACTTGAATTGAAGAGCAATGAAATAATGGAAAAAATGACCAGGGCTCCAATTGCTAATATAGATTGTATACTTGCCATAGTTTAGTAAATCCTTTTTGGAAACTAAATTACAGCTTCAAATCCAATGCCTGTATTATGGGGTCTATTATTACAGGGAGGTTAAACAAAATGACACTTAAGGTCACTTTTTGAGTCATTTTTGACTCAAAAGAAGAAAAATTTACTTATGGAAGCAGAATTATCTTCCATTTTCTCTTATTTTCTGAAGTCTTCTCTGGAGGGTTCTTTCGCTTACGCCCAGAATTAAGGCTGCTCTCTGAACATTGCCGTCAGCATGTTTTATAATTTGAAGAATATGATTCTTAACCAAATCATCAATTGTGATCAGGTTATTTTCCATCGGCATAATTTTAACCTCACGATTATAACCGTCAGGAATGTCAATTTCAGTAATGAGTTCATTATCCTTCGTTTTTGCCACAGCGTTCAGCACCAGATTTTCAAGCTCTCTTATATTTCCTGGAAACGAATAACTCTTTAGTTTATTCATTGCCTTTATGCTGAATCCTTTTGCTTTTTTGCTATAGGTTTTATTTCCCATCTCAAGAAAGTGTTTTGAAAGAATTATGATGTCCTCCCCGCGGTCTCTGAGAGGGGGAAGTTTTATGTAGCCGCGGTTCAAACGATAGTAAAGATCGGCTCTGAATTCCTTATCATTCACAGCTTCCAGGAGATCCTTATTTGTCGCCGTTATTATCCTTATATCCAGCTTTAACGGTTTAGTACTTCCTATCCGGTATATTTCATTATACTGGATTGCCCTGAGCAATTTACCCTGGAGTTCTCTCGGCATTTCACCTATCTCATCAAGGAATATTGTTCCTCCGTTCGCGGCTTCAAAATAACCTAGCCTTTCACTTGTAGCCCCTGTAAAGGATCCGCGTTCGTGGCCGAAAAGCTCGCTCTCAAAAAGGGTTGGGGAGATTGAGGCCAGGTTAACAGTTACAAAAGATTTATTTTTTCTGGGAGACAACTGATGTATTTTTCTTGCTATCAGATCTTTTCCAGTACCCGTTTCGCCGGTAATCAAAACCGTTTCATTAGTCGGTGCGAAAATCTCTATTAATTCAAAAACTTTTAAAATGGCAGGCGACTCGCTTATGATCTCTCTGAATTTTTCATTCGAGGCTTCGGATCTATCAACTCCTTTTCGAAGGGTATCGCGTTCTCTCTCAAGCAGTTTTTGTTCCAGAGCTCTTTTAATCGTTAGTGAAAGCCTGTCTATTTCCGGAGGTTTAGTTATGAATTCATATGCTCCGAGCTTTATAGCTTTTAATGCAATTTGCACATCATCAACACCGGTAACCATTATAAAAGGGATCTGGGGATAAAGCGGAATTAAATTCTCAAGCAGTTCGAGTCCATTCATCCCGGGCATATAAACATCCAGCAGAATAACATCTACCTGCTCATTCCTTAAAATGTTTTCCACTTTAAGAGGATCAGACTCTGTTATTATATATTGATATCCCTCCTCCTGAAGCAGTGATTTCATTAACTCAAGATAATTTTTTTCATCGTCAACAATTAAAATTGAAGCGTTTTTCAATTAGACTCCGGTTAGTTAGGCTGATATTTTATAAAAAGAACTTTGTTCCTGCAATTAATATTACCAATTTTATGCCATTCAAAATAGTGAGTATATTTTACTCATTTTTTGTATTTTTATTATCTGATATTATTAAAAAAGAATTAAAGGTTTATATCATGGCTGCAAATATTGAAATGATCAGGAAAGTTTATTCGGAATACCGTAATAAAATTGAAACTATCAGAAAAGTGCTGAACAGGCCGCTTACGTATGCTGAAAAGATACTATACTCCCACTTATGGGAAACTCCTAAGCAGGAATTAAAAAAAGGAAAAGATTATTCAGAACTGGCTCCCGATCGGGTGGCAATGCAGGATGCAACAGCACAGATGGCTTTGCTTCAGTTTATGTCCGCCGGAAGGAAGACGGCAGCTGTCCCTTCAACTGTTCACTGTGATCACCTGATCCAGGCACAGATAGGAGCAAAGGATGATTTACTAAGGGCTACCGAAGAAAATAAAGAGGTTTACGATTTTCTGGAAAGCATCTCCCGTAAATACGGAATCGGTTTCTGGAAACCCGGTGCAGGAATCATACACCAGGTTATTCTGGAAAATTATGCATTTCCGGGCGGAATGATG
>DATFVA010000597.1:0-7125 GCA_035260565.1 Ignavibacteriaceae bacterium
CCGCTATTTCCTGGTTTTCATCTGTATTAACCTTTACAAGTTTAAACATGCTGCTGTATTTTGCGGCGAGTTTTTCAAGAACAGGTCCCAGTGTTCTGCATGGTCCGCACCACTCAGCCCAGAAATCAACAAGCACAGGAATAGATTTACTTTGTTCTATTACATCTTTATTAAAATCTTTTACTTCAATATCCATTTACATACTCCGGGGTATATTTATATAAATTATCTATTTAAAGATAAAAATGAGTCTGCTTAATTAAAATATTAATGCTAATCCTTTTGACAGGAAGAACAAAAGTTAAAAAATTAAGATCAGCAGACTCACAATATTTATTGCCTAATCTTCTACTACTGCCAGGATGTCGGAACGCTGAATAAGCTTTAATTCTCTGCCGTCCATCTCGACTTCGTCTCCGCCGTATTTGGCAAATAACACTTTGTTTCCTTCTTTAATTTTTTCTCTGAGGTCTTCATCAGTTCCAACTGCTATTACAATTCCCATTCTCGGTTTTTCTTTTGCTGTGTCAGGAATGATAATTCCTGAAGCAGTTCTTTCTTCAGCCTGCAATGGTTCAAGCAGAATGCGGTCGTCAATAGGTTTAATAGTCATTTTTATCCTCAATTTTTTAGGTTTAACAATTGCATAATCCTGGGTTTATCGAATCCCACGATTGGTTTATTATTTATAAGTATTACTGGAACCCCCATCTGTCCGGTTCTTTTCTGCATATCCCTGGCCGCACTTTCATCCCGGGAAACATCAACATCGGTAAACCTGATATTTTTTTCCCTGAAATATCTCTTGGCAGCGGTGCAGAAACTGCAGGTAGGAGTAGAAAATATAATTACTTTTGGCTGTTGCATTACGTTATTACCAGATTTTTATTATTAACCTGAAATATGATTCATTTCTGTCTGATTAGATTCAAAAATGAAATTGTTTCCTGTTTTGGATCTTAAAATTCTATCAATACGTCTATGCATATAATAAAATTTTAGAGTCTTAACTTACTCTCCTTCTGCTTATCCCCCAGCTCTAAAAACTCTGATAAAAAATGAGGATTGCTAATGCATTTAGACGATATTGTTTCAAAATAATTTATGGATAAGAGTAAATGGTCTCAGCGGGCGGGAAAAACTAAGGATGGACTTTTCAATAAAAAAGGGAATTGAATTTGTTTATTCAATTCCCTCGTGAAATATTATCAGACAGGAAATGCTCTAACAGCCTCCCAGTACCCTTTTAGTCTTTTTTACCGGAATGACAACATTTTTGTTTTTCTCGATCAGCACCGGTATAACCTTACTGGCTTGCGTACGAAACCGGTCTGTATCAACGGCTTCCCTTGAATTTAATTGAGAAGACTTTTTATAATTTATTATATCCTGTTTAAATTCGGTCAGCCCTCCACGGAGATATGAAACATTATCATACCCTAGCCGGTCGGCTATAATAGCAGCCTTCTTGGATGAAACTCCGTCTTCTCCCACAAAAACATATTTTTTATGTTTTACTGCAAGGATAGCCCTTGCATCCTTCACAAATAAATTTTTCAAAGTGAATGAAAGTGAATGGGGGAGACTTAGTTCTTTAAATTCCTCCATAGGTCTGATATCAATAACCTGTAATGTATTATCATCATCGATTAGTCGAAAAGCAAGTTCATCAGAGGTCATTTCTTTTATATAATAATTATTTACATAATTAATATTTTCAATATCATTTAAATATGAATCTTTTATATCAGGCATGACGAATGCGGACAGTCCGATCAAAATTGCGAGTCCGGAAAGTCCGGCATAAAGCCTGGCAGGTTTAAACTCAGGGTTAGGTATGCCGTTTACTTTATTCTCGACTATAGTTGTAAACCAGAATGCGCTTACTGCAATCAGAGTGAGGAGGAAGGCAAATAAGCCCTGCGACATTCCGAGAGTTTCGAATATTCTGACGTTTCCCCAGTATCCCGCTTTATAGAAATTTTCAAACTCAGGATAACCTTCAGCGAATATGAAGACACCGATTCCTGAACCAAGTACGAAGATCATAGCATCTATCTTTCCGATAGCGGCAGCAGTAATGCTTGTGCCGGGACAAAATCCTCCTATCACGAAACCCAGTCCCATAATAAGTCCGCCGACAATTGCCGACCAGAGGAAAGTGGGATTTATATAGATAAGACTTAAATCCAATAATCCGAAATGTCCTAGTATAATAACTCCTATCATCGCAGTAACTCCTCCGGTGAAGAAAACCCGCAGTACTGTGAAATCATAGCCATAGAATAAACCGACAAGTTTCTTTGAGGTGGAAAATCCCGCTTGTTCAAGTATAAATCCAAAGGCTATACCGATAAAAATAGCAATGATAAAATTTAATTCATTGCCGATAACGTCTGGTACTAATGGTCCCAATTTTATATCCTTTCAAAATTTTTTGCAGGAATTTGATCAATCAAATTTCCGGCTATATCCAAAGTTTTCTGAAAAAGTAAGCGAACATATATGCGCCGCCGAAAATTGCCATCATCGTTATGATGCCTCCTGTCGAGAGTACAGCCATACCGCTTAAAGCAGCGCCGCTTGTGCATCCTCTTCCGAACTGCGCACCGAGACCAAAGAGAAGCCCTCCTATCAGTGCCCCGATAATTCTCGTCCCGGATTTTATTTTAGGAGAGTGTTCCAGAGTAAGATTCAGCCTGTTGGAGATTAAACCTGAGATAAAAGCCCCGAGGATTACCCCAAGAACTTCAAAAACAAGCCAGTTCTTCAACGGCATATTCTGATGTTCCGTCAGATATTCTTCGTAAAATTTCTGATTTTTTATATGATCAGGTGCTACTGACTGCATTGTGGATATTACCGCGCTCTTAACTGATCCGCTTGCGCCTAGTCCTCGTCCGGTGATATAAATAGTTGCTAATAAAATAAGGCCAAGGAAAAATCCGGCCAGGTATGGATTCATGAATTTTTTTGGTTCCATAGTTTCCTCACTCACTTAATGTTAATTCTTTTTCTGATTCAGCCGGGTTTTCCGATCCGGAAGAAACGGGTTCTTCCTCCAGCTCTTCATAGCCGGTGATCATGGCTTTAAGATTTGAAGTTAGCGTCGAACCAGTTGTAATCAGGTAAATATGAGCAATTATAAACGCTACAAGAAGAAAAGCGCCTGCAGTATGGAGAAGTGCTATTCCCTTAATCGAATGTATATTTAGTGGTTCTACTACATTGCCCTGGGGATATCTGTAGAACATATATAATAATCCAGATATCACCATAACAGGGATGACCAGGACTTTAAGCCCAAGATAAATCAGTCTCTGCAGTGGATTTAATTTGCTGAGTACCGTTTTTCTGGTTGGGTGGGGAGCATTCTGAAAAATTCCCAGCAGGTAAAACCTGAGCTGTGCTTTCAGATTATTAAGAGTAGGCAGATATTGTCTCCATTCCCCGGTTGTAAAATGCCAGAAGATTGCGAATACAATCAGTATTATAAAAGAATAAGCTGCTATATTATGATAAGTAACGGCATTTTGATACCCGAAGAATTTAATTGATCCGTGAATCTCAAATCCTGTTAACGCCAGGAATAAGATCAGGAAGGATTGTGTCCAGTGCCAGAATCTTTCGAATGATTTATATATATATACCTGTGTTTTCATTATTTACCTCCTGTCCTGGCTTTTCTTGATGAGACAAACCGGAGAACTCCGTGAGCAAGTATTCCGATGAGTGTGAGAAATATTATTAATGTTCCTCCGGTTTCTATAAATGACGAATAATCCCTCGCCGGCATATAGAAATCGGTTAATGCAGCCAGCCGGCTGTTTTCACGCGTATGGCATTCATTGCACTGAACAGCAAGATCTTTAGTTGAAACCATATGGTTCAGCGGCCAGTACATTTCAGTATTTATGAAGGATACCTCTCCGCTGAACGGAACATGTATCTCTTCCATTCCTACTTCTGATGCCCTTCTCCAGTTGAAATCCTGCCAGAAAGCTCCCTCACCTTTTTTATCAGCAAAAAGTTTGGGCTGTATGAGCACTTTCAAAACCGGATCATAGGGCTGTCTTGACCTGTGTATTTTGACCGGGATAATCTTTGCTTCGGGATCGGTATATGAACCGAATAGCGTATTTATCTGCAGCGGCTTTGTTGTATCGGAAATTGTATCGCCGATCAGGTAATGGTCAGCAGTCCCGTTAAACCATACATATTCAGGTTCGACGTTTTTCTCCCATTTGAAACTTCCTTTAATAGACATATATGTGTGATTGCCGTCCGCGTCATCTATTTCAAAAGGTTTTCCGTCTTTTAATTTGCCTGCTGTCGACCAGTCCCAGAACATTTTGGTTGCATTAACTTTTGCATATACGGGAATGTGGCAGGTCTGACATGCAACCTTAATAGTATGTTCATTCAGAATCTCCGCAGTATGAGGACTTGAAGTATGGCATTCTTCACAATCTGCCCTGTTCCTGTTCATTGAAGACAGGGAATACATTTTACCGGCAATATTATGTTTTTTGGTAATATGGCAGTCAACACACTGCAGGTTGTCTCCCTCAACGGCCATATGTACATCAATATCGGCAGTAGGCTGGAACATCGATTCTTCAAGATCGCCATGTTTTACATTATTTCCTCCGCCGCCGAAAAAGTGACATACGCCGCAGTTTGATCTTGTAGGCTTTCCGACATGCTGTGCAATGTTGTTTAAATTAAGGGAAGGATCTGGAAGTCCTGCCTGATCAGGAGCTTTGATATAAGATTCTGTCTGATCATGACAGATGAGGCAGTCAATATTCTTTGCATCGGTAAAGCTGAACATTGAACTGGTCATTCCATAACCAATATGGCATTTTGCACAGCTTTGTTCATTCCCTTCAACACCAATACAAAAATTATTTATTGCATTCTTTTTGCCTAAATATACAATTCCTCTTCCTTCAACGTACTCTGCGCTCTCCCAATTCCAGTGGTTAGATCTCATTACTTCGGAATCCCTGCCGTTGTGGCAGGATATGCATGCCTCGGTGACTTCCTGGGGACTGTTAAACTTCTTTTTGAGTTCAGCGAATTGAGTGTGGTCCACAGAAGATGAATCTTTGTGAGAATATTTCTCTTTAAGTATGGTTAAACCGGTTTCTTCCTGGCTTTTATCCTGCAGAATTGTTACTGCAGAAATAATCACCAGTCCGGCCATTACAAGTGTTATTACGATTTTTTTCATTGAGGATTTATTTTTTGAGTTAAGATTACCTTGTTCATAGATTTTAAGTAGTCAGCTTTGCCAGGTTTTCCTTAATTGATTTGCAATCCGAAAAGTTTTTATAAATCATACATTCCCGGCAATCGGACTCAGCACAAATGTTTTTAGTATGCCTGAAAGACCAGCACGGATTGGAATGACTTACAAATGCCTGACAGTTTATACGGTCGTCATCTTTACAGTTCTTGATGCTCCAGCAGGGGATAAGTGAGTAAATTGTTTTTATCCCCTCAATGCTGATTTTCTTCTCATTAATTGATTGTCTGATACACTTTATGCGCTCAATATCGTCAATCGAATAAAGTCTGTGCCCTGTTTCTTTTCTGAATGGTATTACCAGTCCCTCTCTCTCATATAACCGTAGGGAATGAACAGATATATTGAGCATTCTTGCAGCTGCACTTATCGGGAAGAGAGGTGTGTCACTTTTATTCATTTCCATAATCATTAAATACCTGGTGAATAACTAATAACTATAAATATCAACTTTTCTGCCACTTAAAAATCTATGTATTTTGTTGAATATTTATACAATTCTGCTATTTATTTATCATGCGGAAGAAAAAGAATTGTTGTCTTTCCTTGTTATGAGAAAAAGATGCTAATGACAATAGTTCCTTTTATTGATAAAAATGGCATTGAAATGCGGTGTGACACTTATTACTTACATATATTAAATCTTAATAAAGAGAGTAATAATTAAAATTCTTTTTCCGCCAAAACGTTTATATTACACATTGTTCTAAATATTTCTTTTATAATTCATTTTGTGGAGACTACTATGAAAAATTATTTACTGCTTGTATTATTTTTCATTACCTGCCTGCCCTCGATGCAGTTTGCGCAGGAAAGTATTGAAAAAGGTTCAGTTTACTGCAGCCAGAAGAAAATGAATTCAAATTCTGTTTTCGGTCCAAATGAGATAATGGCTGATATCAGGCATACTTATAATGTGCTGAATTATGAACTCAACCTCGACATATACAGTTGTTTTATCAGTCCGTATCCAAAATCATTCACTGGTTTTGAAATAATGACCTTCGAGGTCGATTCTACTCTGAATTCTATCCCGATGAATGCGGTTAATTCATCTTTAACTATCGATTCGGTATCAATGGCAGGGGTATCCGCTACCCATTCTAATAATATTTTAACTGTTAACCTTGACAGGACGTATAATGTAGGAGAGACGGCAAGTATAAAAATTTATTACAGGCATAATAATGTAAGTGATAATGCATTATATGTCAGTAACGGATTTTTATTTACCGACTGTGAACCAGAAGGTGCGAGGAAATGGTTCCCATGCTGGGATAAACCTTCCGATAAGGCAACGACTGATCTTACGGTAAAGGTTCCGACTAACGTTAAATTCGGTTCTAACGGGGTGCTTGTGGATTCGATTCAGACCGCCGATACTATATATTATCACTGGGTAAGTTCACAAAATGTAGCTACTTATCTCACTGTGATGACCAGTAAAGTAAACTATAACCTTGATATTGTTTACTGGCATAAATTATCAAATCCCAATGACAGCATTCCGATAAGGTTCTATTGGAATACCGGAGAAAACCAGAACAACCTCCACAGTATGGAAACGAAAATTATCGATATGACTACCACTTATTCGGAATTGTTCGGTGAACATCCGTTTGATAAAAACGGCTTTGCAACTTTAAATAATCAGTTCGTGTGGGGTGGTATGGAGAACCAGACACTTACAAGTCTTTGTCCAAACTGCTGGTCGGAAAGTCTGATTGCCCACGAATTTGCACATCAATGGTTTGGTGATATGATAACCTGTGCTACCTGGGCTGATGTATGGTTAAACGAAGGGTTTGCTACCT
>DATFVA010000598.1:0-16192 GCA_035260565.1 Ignavibacteriaceae bacterium
AATATTCCGTTGAGTGGTTGTCCCGCTGCCCTTTACAAAGCCGATGGTATGCCAGCTGTCTCCGGAAACTTTCCGTTCAATTTCAAATCCCCGGTTGTTAGTTTCTGTGGCAGTAACCCAGTGCAGTTCAACATGACTGCCGTTTACGGCCGCATCGAACGATACCAGCTCAACGGGTACTCCGCCCGTGTATTCGGTTAAAATCGCGCCATTCACGCCGGCTATATAACTATAATGGTTTACAGGACAGCTTACTCCGAACAGATCTCCGGCAACGCCGCTCTGCTCACTCTGCCAGGTGCTCCCGCCGTCTGTCGTTCTAAGTACCGCACCAAATCCTCCTGTCACCACTCCATGCTCAGCATCAGAAAAGGAAACAGCTAAAAGACCGTTTATTGTACCCGGCGTCTGGTTAACCCAGGTAGTCCCGCCGTCAGTCGTTCTCAGAATAATTCCTCCGGTTCCGCCAACATTATCGTAACCAACTATGATCCCTGTACTGGCATCGGTAAAGCAGATACTATGCAGAACATCGGTTGTTCCGCTTGTAATGCTGAACCAGCTGCTTCCTCCGTCTGTTGTTTTAATAATTGTACCATTCTCTCCTACAGCAAAACCGGTATTCAGATCTGTAAAATATACTCCATACAGGAAAGTTGCAGCCGCCAATCCGCTGGCCTGGGCCGTCCAGGTAGACCCTCCATCAGTGGTTCTTTTTATCAGGGCTCCATCAAGAGCATCGGGACCCTGTCCTACCACCGTTCCATTATCTGCATCGCTGAATGAAACTCCAAAATAGACAGTAAATGCCTCACCATTCTGGGTAATCCAGCTGCTGCCGCCATTTGTAGTTTTAAGGATTACACCATTATAACCCGACACCCAACCGGTGTCAGTACTCAAAAAAGATATGGCCTGAAGGTCACTTGTTGTTCCGCTGTTTTCAGTAACCCATGTATTCCCTGCATCGGTTGTGCCGAGGATCGTTCCTGACAACCCGACTGCCGTTCCATTCAGAGAATCCGTAAACATAATTGCCTGGTTTGAAAGAGTTGTAGTTCCGGCTGACTGCATTACCCAGTTGTCACCGCCGTCGGTTGTCCTTATTATCTCTCCTGCCAAACCGACTGTTGTTCCATTATTCACATCGCTGAAAGAAACTCCCTGCAGCAGGTTGTTGGTTCCGCTGTTTTGCTCTGTCCACACAGTGCCGCCGTCCGTTGTATGAACGATGGCTCCATTGCTGCCGACCGCAGTGCCATGATCTGCATCTATAAATGATACTGCCTGAAATCCGGGAAGGCTGCCCGAATATTGACTTGCCCAGCTTGAACCGCCATCGGTTGTTCTTAAAATTATCCCGGTTGTATAGTCAGTACCAACAGCTGTCCCGTTACCGGCATCGGTAAAAGATACTCCAAACAGATCGCCTGTTGTGCCTCCTGCAGCAGATTGGTCTATCCAGCTGGTGCCTCCGTCGGTTGTGTGCAGTATAAGTCCTGCTCCTCCGACTATAGTCCCGTTCATTGCATCGGTATAACTTATCCCGTAGTAAAAGGCCGGGGTAGCTGATTGTGATACCCAGCTGGTACCTCCATTAGTAGTTCTCATAATGAGGGGTGCAAAAAGATTGAGATCCACACCTATGAATGTACCGGTATTAGCATCCGAAAATGATATTCCCGTTATCCACGCGAAAGAATTTGAATACTTTGAAGACCACGTCTCGCCGCCGTCAGTGGTTCTAAGAACAGAAGCAGGTCCGTTTACAGCATCAAAACCCGCTGCCCATCCGTTATTTGCATCGGTGAAAGAGACGGTTATTAACTTATATGTGTTTCCGCTGTTCTGAAAATTCCACGACTGCCCGCCGTCGGTAGTTCTGAGGATCGTACCGGCCTCGCCGGCAAGTGTTCCATTATCAGCATCGGTAAATGATACGCCATAAAGCGGATTACCCTGGGGCAGAGGCTTCTGCCAGACCCACTGGGCTTGAGTAAATGTAACCGATAAAAATATTATCGTAACCAAATATGTTAACCTTCTGTAAAAATTTTTCATCACTTACTCCAGATCATTTAACGGATTTATTGATTTGTGAAAAGTTATTAAATATTGCTTTCAAAAAACCATGACGCATATACGTCATTTTTAGGAACTGCCGTCATGGTGAAAAATCAGCCAACGCGGATTTTACAATTTTTCTTTTACCGCTTTGGCAACAGCGGCTGTTCTTGAATGGACATGAAGTTTGCTGTAAATATTCCTGATATGGTTGTCAACCGTATGATAGCTCAGATAAAGTACATCCGCAATCTGTCTCTTGGTTTTCCCTTCAACCAGGGAATGAAGCACCTCTGTCTCCCTTTCGGTAAGCTGATACTCTTTGACCGGGGCGGAGAGGTTCTTAAACACATCAAGCACCTTCTTTGCAATTTGTCCGTTCATAGGCGCTCCGCCCTGCATTACCTCATCTATTGATTCAATTATTTTTTCTTTAGATGAAGTTTTCAGGATGTAACCGGATGCCCCGGCCGTAAGAGAATTAAAAACATTTTCATTATCGTCATGTACTGTCTGGATAATAACCGCAGTGTTAGGGGAAATAGATTTGATATGCTGAATACCCTCCACCCCGCTCATACCCGGCAGCCCGATGTCAAGTAAAATTACATCAGGAGGGGATTCTTTGGACAGGGCATCGATTGCGTCTTCACAATTAGAAAAACCGGCCGTACAGTCAAAACGTTCAGTACTGTTCAGCAGATCTTCAATCGTCGACCGGAAATATTCGTTGTCCTCAATAATCCAGACTATGATATTTTCATTTTTGGTCATAACTAAAGATAGCAAGCCCTGTGGATAAATATTATGACGCAACTGCGTCATTTTTCCGGAAACAGTTCAATTAATGTCCCTTTTCCGGACTCGCTTTTAATTTTAATTGTTGCTTTTATGCGCATTGCCCTTGCCTGTAAATTATTCAGGCCGCTACCCTTTTTTGCTTTTTCAATATCGAATCCTGTCCCGTTATCATAGATGCTCAAAAGTTTTTTGTCACTCCCGTTCCCGAAAACAATCTTTACTTCAGTGCACCCGGAGTGCCTTACTATATTGGTCAGGCATTCTTTATATATCAGGAATAAATTCTGCCGGCTTTCAATATCCTGAAAATATTTCAGAAAATTAGTCCCCTGCTCGATAGTATAACTCTTCCCCTCAAGCATAGTTTCAGTTACTTCCTTTATCCTGGCCAGCAGTTTCTCGGGACTATCGTGTTCCGGTTTTATAAACCACACAATTTCCCTCATTGAATCAATTGCCCTAAGTGCGTTTTCCCTTATTTTATTCAATCTTCCCTGGTCATTTGTATCCTGCCCCCTCGTCATCTGGCTTGCAAGCGCAATAGCACTGAGATCGCTGCCTAATTCATCGTGTAAATCGTTCGCAATCCTGAACCTCATTCTTTCCATTTTCAGAATCTGGATTATCCGGTACCTGTAAACGGCATAGAATAATGCCGCGACAAATAAAATTGCCGCTATCCTGAACCACCAGGTCATCCAGAAAGGAGGATTGATAATAAGTTCTATTGAAGCACCTTCTTCGTTCCATACTCCATCATTATTGGATCCTTTAACTCTTAAGGTATATTTCCCCGGGTCAAGGTTTGTATAACTTGCGTACCTTTGATGCGAAGAAACGTAGTGCCAGTCCTTATCAAAATCTTCAAGCATATACGCATAAAGATTTTTTTCCGGCACCGTATAACTTAATGCCACAAACTCAAATGAAAAGAAATTCTGCGAATAGGAAAGTTCTATCTTTTTGGTCAGTAGAACAGAATCTATATCCGGCAAAGGTTTATCAAAGACTTTAAAGGAGGTGAAATAAACGGGAGGTATAATACCATTATCTTTAATTTCATCAGGAGCGAAAACGTTAAACCCGTTCACTCCACCGAAAAATAATTCCCCTTTTGAATTTTTAAAATATGCCCCCTGGTTGAATTCATTTGACTGCAGACCGTCATTCTTATCAAAATTTTTGAATGACCCCGTTCCAGGATCAAACCTGGTCAGTCCGTTATTTGTGCTTAGCCATAAACAGCCGGAATTATCTGGGAGTATACCATAGATTACATTATCCGGCTTACTATTTTTAATTTTAAAAGATTTTGTTGTACCCGATGAAGGGTCGAACCTTATTATCCCGTTTTTATCACTGCCCACCCAGACAATTCCATCATCCGCCGTATACAAAGTGGAAATATCAATCCTCTCCTTCAGATTCTGCCGTTTAGTGGAAGTATCTTTAACCAGTTCATATCCTGTGAATTTTCCTGAAGCCGGCATATAACTCAATAATCCGCTGCCATGTGTTCCGATCCAGACCCTTCCATTTTTATCCTCCCGGAAGATTGTAACAGTCGATCCATTATTCATTATGGAGTCTCCAGCGGGAGGCGTAAGGTGAGTGAAAGTCCTGCTCGAATAATTATAGATGTCGATTGCTCCCAGGTAATGTCCTATCCACAAATTCCCTTTCGTATCATTATAGAGAGCTGTCACATCATTGCTGGCTACTTTGCTGCCGGCAGAATGCGGGTTATAAATGTACCGGGTAAATGAATCCGTCCGGGGGTCAAAACAATCAAGCCCGCCGCTTACTGTACCTACCCATATATTATGGTTGGGATCCTCAGCAAGCGAAAGTATCCTGTTGCTGCTCAGGCTATTCCCATCGCCCGGAATATTCACATAACTGATAACACTATTGTTTTCTCCATTGATATATTTTAATCCGTTTCCGAAAGTTCCTGCCCAGAATCCTCCCCGGTAATCCTGTATAACGCTCATTACTACATTAGGATTCTGCGGATCATTTAAATAATTAGTAAAACGGTTGTTCTGTTTGTCGAAGAGGAAAACACCGTGAAAGAATGTACCAGCCCAGATGATGCCGTTAGAATCTTTATACAGAGCAATTACAAGATCATTCTGCACGCTCGATATCCCGAAAGATTCCCTGGTTTTCAGATTCAATGCGTTCAGCCCGGAAGAATACAAAGAACCATACCAGAGGATCCCGTCTGATTCTTCAATCAAAGGCCTTATGCCTTTCGGACTTTCAGGAAAACCGGTAACCTTTCCTGTCTTTGTATCATAACTTTGCAGAGAGTTCTCTTCGCTCCCTATCCATAAAATCCCTTTATCTGCAAAAATAGTGCTTATGACATAAGATCCCCGGTTAGCGGATCCGATGTTAACCTGAATAGCTTTTAAGTCACCCGCAGGGCCTGATTTGAATAGTCCCAGGTTTGTACCGATCCACAGGTTACCATCATCATCCTCACTTAATGCATTTACGGCTATTGTTTTCTTTATTCCTGTTTTAGTAATAAAAGTTATATGCTCAAAATTGTCCTGTTGGTTTTTGTAGTTATCCAATCCTTTATTCGTTCCGATCCAGATTTCACCCTGTGTATCTTTGAAAAGTATATTTATTCTATCGGCATTGATAGAACCAGGAGTACTATCCGAATGGGCATAGTGATAAAATTTATTCTCAGTGACCGAATACCTGTCAAGTCCGCCTTTAAATGTTCCGATCCACAAGTTATCATCCCTGCCTCCCTCCAGGCAGGAAATTGAATTATCCGCTACAGAATTCCGATCACCGGGAATATGTTTGAAAACTTTCATTGAATATCCATCAAAGCGGTTTAGTCCGTCCTGGGTGCCGAACCACATAAAGCCGCGGGAATCCTGTGCAACAGCATAAACAGTAGATTGAGAAAGCCCCTGTTCAAGTCCGATATTCCTGAACCTCAGGTTTGCCTCCTTCAGCGGATGGAGCGTTTGTGCAGAATCCGCAGAAAATAAGGACAGCAGAATAAAAAGGATTAGTGATCTGACAGGCTGCATCAATTATTGAAAGATGTTTTCCGATTTTATATAATGTTAAAAAAAATAAGATTATTTAACTTCAATTTCCATCCGCTTACTTTACCTTACTAATCTGTAATTTTTTTGCCACAAAGGCGCAAAGCCGCTAAGGGATGAATGGGCATCTGAATGAGTGACGGAGAGACTGAGAGACGAAGGGAGTGGGAGAACGGGGAAAATCAGAAGTCAGAAGTCGGAAATCAGAAATCTGAAAGTAAGAAATCGGAAATGGGGACGAGGGCAATAAACCATAGCCCGGTCAAAAACAGGCCCGCATTCGTTTAGATTACGGGCTAAACCTACGCTATGCTGTAAGGGCGATATTTATCTCGCTCCAAGCTTTTAGTGTCTGTTTCATAATTCAAACTTTTTACTTGTTACTTTTCAGCAGAGCACATATTTATTTATAGCAAGTTTCAGAAGCCACTGTAGGCGCTGTCTAATAAGTTTGAATTTGTCATCCTGATCTTGTCGAAGGATGACATTCCCCAATAGATTCACAGATTGACTTGCCACGACTTTTAAGTCGTGGGAATAGTAAGATCAAAAAAAAGGGCTTTAGCCAAAGAACCCATCAGTGGAGATCTATTTAATCTGTCTAATCTGTTTTCCATTTAATCTGCCCCGCTTCAAGGGTTTACTTCAACAGCTTTGAGATCATCAACCAATAATGGTGTCCTCAGTCAGATTTTTGTCCGGCTAAAATCGGGATCTTCGCCCCGTCTATCGTCGGGATCTTCGACTTTGCTATCGGCAGATAAATTGAAACGGTTATTGATTATTAGATTTTAACTCGTAATGGGGTTGACTAAAAAGTAACCCTGTCATTCCGATCAAGGTAAGAGTTCTTAGAATTCGAAAAGATTTCTCGGTCGAAGACTCCCTCGAAATGACATTGTCTTGCTTTTTAGTCAGCCCCTTAATAATATTCACACAGGCTCTGGAATGTTGGAATAGCCACCTTTGATGAAGCTCCCACCTACACAACTAAGTTACGGTGGACAAGCCGGTGGATAAATTAGGATGGAATCAGCAGCCTGAACAGGATTACAGAATGACCTGGTGTCAATTCTCCCTAAGCAATTACTTTTACTTTTTAATTCTTTATAAAGTATTTTATTTTTGTGATTAAGAAAGACTGTCTCTTTGATATGAAATATTATTTACGATTTGTTTTTATCCTGATTTCCTCCGGACTTATCTCACCTCAATCAATTGACACAAGGTTTAATAAGATAGGACTTGAACAGGGACTTTCGCAAACAACAGTATTTGCAATAGTTCAGGATGCCCAGGGATTTATGTGGTTTGGAACAGATGATGGATTAAACAGATATGACGGGTACTCAGTTACAATATTTAGACATAACAATATTGATTCAAATTCAATTGCTGATAATTCAATCCTATCCCTGTTAAGTGATAAGAAGGGCGATTTATGGATAGGGACCAGACTAGGTGGTGTCGATCGTTATGTGCCTTCGAAAAATATTTTTTTTCATTACCGTCATATTGAAAAAGATACTTCGACAATCAATGATAACAGTATATATTCAATCTATGAAGATAGTGATGGAATTATCTGGATAGGTACAAATAAGGGATTGAATAGATTCAACCGCGAAAAGAACACATTCAATTCTTTTATAATTAATAAAGAAGAAACTTCCAAACAAAATATACTAATCAGGACTATCTGCGAGGATAAGGATCAAAAACTCTGGGTAGGGACTTCTAATGGATTATATAAAATGGATTTAACTGTTCCGCATCCGATAATGATAAAGAAACCAAGCTTGCTTGCGGGCACTTACATACATAATATTTTTGTTGATCACACCGGGAATGTCTGGATAGGAACTTATGGTAAAGGATTATTTAAGTATGACAAGGAACTTGATATATTAAATAAACCCTTATCAAATTCTCATCCAGGTGCGGGTAATTTCATATCTTCTGTTTTTGAAGATTCAAAAAAAAATCTTTGGATTGCAACTTATGATTCGGGGTTGAGCGTATTAAATACTAAAGCCAACAGCTATAAACAACTTATCCAGGAACCCGTAAATACATTGTTCCAGGATAATTCAAATATTATATGGATAGGTACCTTCACAGATGGAGTAAAATTATACGATCCCCGTGTTGAACGTTTTAATCATTATTACGCTAAATCTACGAAGTCAGATAATAAAAGTAAAAATCTGATAACCTCCATTATGGAGACGCAGGATGGGAAGTTATGGGTAGGTACTTATGACAGCGGCTTAGATATATATTCACCACCTGAAGTTTCTGAATGGAATCATCGTAAAAAAATCGCAACTTACAGATACAATTCAGATAATCCCAACAGCATAAGCAGCGATAGGATTGTTGCATTATGTGAGTCGGCTGACGGATTAGTATGGGCGGGCACGGAAAACGATGGGCTTAATTGCTTCACTAAAAGATCCGGCCAAATAATAAGATTTAGAAATAATCCTGAGAATAGTAATAGTATAAGCACTAACCGAATCGTAAATCTCTTTTATGATAATCAAAAGCATTTATTATGGATTGGACAACTGAATGGGAGTATTGATAGTTTCAATCGTTCAAAAAACAAATTCACCCATTACCATTTAAATACGACTATAACTGCAATATGTAAGGATAAAAAAGGGGGTTTGTGGGCAGGGACATTCAGCGGTGATTTATACAGGTTCTATCCGCAGTATGATAATTTTAAAAAGCTGGAATTGCCAATATCTAATATGAATATAATGAAGAATGGAATATATTCAATTTATGAAGACAATTCTGGTATATTGTGGCTGGGTACTCATGGTTCGGGTTTGTTTCGCTTTGATTTGACAAAAAACTCAATTAAAAATTTTACAGAGAATAATGGTTTACCAAATAATATTGTATATGGGATTTTACCGGACAAAACCGGTAACCTTTGGCTTAGTACTAACCAGGGGTTATCAAAATTTAACCCGGGGAAAGAAAGTTTCAAAAATTATGATGCAAGAGATGGGCTTCAGAGCAATGAATTCAACCAGGGTGCATATTTTGCAAGTAAATCAGGAGAATTATTTTTTGGAGGTGTAAATGGCTTTAATGCATTTTTCGCCGAAAATATTAGAGAAAATCAATATATACCCCCTGTATATATCACCACTTTCAAAGTATTTGATAAAATATTACCTCATCCATATCCGTTAACCAATAATGGAAGGCCGATAGAATTATCCTACTCAGAAAATTTCTTCTCCTTTGAGTTTGCCTCATTGAATTATACTGCACCAGAAAAAAATAAGTATGCGTACATGCTTGAGGGTTTTGATAAAAACTGGCATACCGTTGCATCATCTCAGCGATATGCCAGTTATACGAACCTGGATCCGGGAAAGTATGTGCTGCGGGTGAGAGGGTCCAATAATGATGGGATCTGGAATAAAACTGGAACGTCCGTAATCATTACCATAAAACCACCGTTTTGGAAGACGTGGTGGTTTCAAGGACTAATATTTTTACTTTCAATTGTAATAATAGCAGCTACTGTAAGGCATTTTGTAAGAAAAAAGATCAAAGAAAGAATGCATATTATGGAGAAGGAAACCGCACTTGAAAGAGAGCGACTCAGAATCGCACGAGATATGCACGATGATCTTGGAGCACGTTTAACTGAAATAAGATTCCTTACTGAAATGGAACAGAATAATCCGGCTGATAATGGTAATGTTCTTAGAAAAATCTCTGATCTTACAAATGATATTATTACCACTTTTGGTGAAATCGTATGGTCTGTAAATCCACAAAACGATACCTTAGAAAACCTTGCCGAATTCATAGGACAGTTCGCTGTCGATTACCTGAGCAAGGCTCAGATCAGATGTCGTCTGGACATTCCTTCTGAAATACCAGATGTGCAGGCACCTGCTGAAGTTCGTCACAACGTTTTTCTTGCTGTTAAAGAAGCGTTAACTAATATTATCAAGTATTCAGATTCTCAGGAAGTGCATATTAAAGTCTGGATAAGGGAAACAAGTGCCACAGTTATTATACAGGATTTCGGAAAAGGTTTTGACTTAGCAGAGGGGAAAAGATTTGGAAATGGATTGAAGAATATGAAATCACGAATGGAACATATAGGGGGAAATTATAATATCGAAAGTCAGATTGGAACCGGTACAACAATTACCTTTCAATTCCCGATTTTAGGAGAGCAGCTAATTGCCGGTTAGCCCGATCAGGTCATTGTAATAACCGGACTTAAGTCTTATAATTGAATAAGAAATAAACAGGAGAATCATTGCCGGTAAGTGTAGCAATTGTAGAAGATGACAGTAAGATCCGGGAAAGTCTTAAAATAATATTAAACGGTTCTGCGGGTTATAACTGTATAGCAGCTTATGAAGATGCTGAAAGTGCGCTTCTTGATTTACCAGATAATGTTCCGGATGTAGTATTAATGGATATCAATTTACCGCAGATGAGCGGCATTGAATGCGTAAGGCAGATAAAACAAAGATTGCCGAAAATACTGGTCATTATGCTAACGATGTATCAGGACACGCAAAAGATTTATAATTCTTTACAAGCAGGGGCAGTGGGTTATTTACTTAAAAGCAGTTCACCGGTGGAAATTCTTCAGGCAATTAAAGATGTTTCTATGGGTGGATCTCCAATGTCGGCTCAAATTGCCAGAAAAGTTGTTCAGTCGTTTTTTAAATCAAAACCGGAAGTTGAATCAACAGTAAAACTTTCTGAACGCGAAACGGAAATTCTTGATCTTTTATCCAAGGGTTATATTAATAAAGAAATTGCCAATCAACTTTCTATCAGTCCTGATACAGTACACAATCATCTTCGCAGAATTTATGAGAAACTGCACGTCCGTACCCGAACCGAGGCAGTTGTAAAGTATCTCAAGAAATAGTTAACCCTTTTGGGTCTTAATTTGTCATTTTTCCACATCTAAGAATCTTTCGTACCTAAACGGGCTATTGCCGGAAATTATCCCCAGGGATATTTTACAGCTGATTTTTAATAATTAATAAAGGTATAAAATGAAAATATTTTATAAATCTCCGCTGCTGTTATTTGTATCTGTTTTATTCATTTATAATAGCTCATATGCACAGTGGGAGTGGCTAAATCCACTGCCCCAGGGTAATAAACTAAACAAGGTGAGTTTCACGGATATCAACAATGGAACAGCTGTCGGACTTGTCGGAACAATTCTTCATACTACAGATGGTGGAAATTCCTGGACAATTCAGCCAACCGGTTTAACAACTGCTTTACTGGACGTTTGCTTCGTTGATGCTAATACAGGTACCGTGGTCGGGGGTGCAGGAAAAATCCTGCATACCACTGACGGCGGACAAACATGGGTCACTCAAACCAGCGGTATAACCACCGCATTGCGCGGAGTATCCTTTACCGATGTTAATAATGGTACTGCAGTCGGAGCAGGCGGAAAAATTCTCCGGACTACAGATGGCGGCAACACATGGGTTATTCAGACAAGTGGTACTACTTCTTTTTTATACAGTGTTTCGTTCACCGATTCTGCTAACGGGACGGCTGTAGGCGCTCTTGGAACGATCAGACGTACAACTGATGCCGGTACGACCTGGACTGCTCAGACAAGCGTAGTTACAGGTATCTTATGGTCGGTTTATTTTGCAGATACTGATCATGGTACTGCAGTCGGAGATGATCAGAAAATAATACATACCACGGATGGCGGTGCTACCTGGACTCCACAAGTTAGTCAAGGTGGAGGGCTGGGTGCTTTATATGGTGTTAGTTTTGTTGATGTTAATAATGGCTGGAATGTCGGTAGTCAATTAGGTGAAACAATTCAACATACTACCGACGGGGGGAATACCTGGACCTCGCAATTCTTTGAAATATATCCAACACTTTACGGTATATCAGCGATAGATCAAAATACAGCAGTGGCAGTAGGATTGGTCGGGAGCATATTAGGCACGACTAATGGCGGTGCAACCTGGATTAACCAGGTACATGGAACCCAGAACGTTTTAGGACCTGTTGTATTTACCAGTGCAAATGTTGGATATGTTGGCGGGACTTATGGTTTAATTGAAAAAACTACTGATGGAGGGCAAACCTGGATTGACCAAAACAGCGGAGTCACCAGTAGTATGTTTTATGGAATGTATTTTGTAAATGAAAATGTTGGGACTGCAGTTAGTGCAGGAGGAGACATTGTAAGAACTACAAACGGAGGTTCCACCTGGAATGTTCAATCAAGCGGAACTACCGATTTTCTTTTTGGTGTTGCTTTCACTGATATAAATCACGGTTTTGTTTCAGGCGGAGCGTCCTTTCTCAGCACAACTGATGGCGGAACTACGTGGACTCCTCAATCGAGCGGGCTATCAAGTACTGCCGGTATCTCCTTCGGGAATTCATTAAATGGGACTGTAGTCGGAAGCGGAATTATACACACAACCGATGGCGGCATAACCTGGGCTCCACAGTCGGGCGGCACATCAAACTATTTATGGAGTGTACATTTTACTGATGCTAATACAGGTACAGCAGTTGGTGATGCCGGAACAATTATTCATACGACGGACGGTGGTACAACCTGGACAACACAAACAAGCGGCACAACTAATGATCTCTGGGGTGTTCACTTTGTTAATGCAGATACCGGAACAGCAGTTGGTGATCTCGGCGTTATTGTTCAAACTACTGATGGCGGATTAAGCTGGGCAGTTGAACAAAGTCCTACTACAAATTTCTTAAATGGAGTAACTTATCCCACACCATATACATGTATAGTTACAGGTGAAGGCGGAGCGATTTTAGCTAAGCGTACCTTAACCGCGCCAGTACCCCCTACAAATCTATTTGCCATAGCAGACACCTTTACAGTAGATCTTAGCTGGGATGATAATTCAGAAAATGAAATTGGGTTTAAGATTGAAAGAAAAGATGATTCATTAAGTGTGCCCGGCACCTGGATATTAATTGATTCAGTAGGAGCAAATGAAACAGCTTATACTGATACAGGGTTAACGCCAAATACAGTATATTCGTACAAAGTATATGCTTACAATGGAGCCGGCAATTCAATAAGTGATTCTGTACAGACAGTAACTATTATCCCTGTTGAGCTGATATCTTTTACTGCATCGGTGTCCGGTAATAAAGTAAGTCTGAACTGGAGCACAGCTACTGAGATAAATAACAGAGGGTTTGAGGTTCAGAGGTCAGAGAGCGGAGGTCAGAGGTCCGAGTGGGAGAAAGTTGGCTACGCTGCCGGATTTGGGACAACTACAGAACCGAAATCGTATAAATTTACAGATGACAAAGTAATAACCGGTAAATACAGCTACCGGTTAAAGCAGCTTGACTTTAACGGTGCATTTAAATACTCAAATGAAATTGAAGTTAATGTAGAACTACCACTCCAATTCTCATTGAGTCAGAATTACCCTAATCCATTCAACCCTTCAACACAGATAGAATATAGTGTCCCGAAAGATGGATTTGTTAAGCTGACTGTGTATAACACACTGGGACAGAAAGTATCTGATCTGGTCAATGGAATTGAAAAAGCCGGGCAGCACGAGATTATATTTAACGGAACAGGATTAGCAAGCGGTGTATACTTCTACAAATTAGAATCAGGCAGTAATGTATCCGTCAAAAAACTAATGTTAATGAAATAAAGCTAAAAGAATAGATGAATTCATTTACGTCATACTAAAGAATACACTGGTTAATAAGAACTCCTTAAGGGAAAGTAGTGATGCTTTCCCTTTTTTATTAGGTTAGAGATAAATTAATTGTTTGAATCGCCAAACTTCGACAATGCTGTACAGGTCTTCGACAGGCTCATCCTTCGACAGGCTCAGGATGACAAATCCGGATTTATGAGACAGCCCCCTACTGAATCCGCAAATCAATTCGTTAAGTCCACAATCCGCCAAATTTAAAATTAAATCAGACATTGAAAATTTAATTTTGATTTTAATTAATCAATATTATCTTTGTAATAGTTCTTAAAAATATTTGTCGTGATTTACAGCGAATTGCAGCGACATAAAATAATATGCTAAACAGCCCATATTGGTTTTTACCCGTTGTTTAGCTTGCCCTCAGGCAATTAACAGCGGGTTTTTTTATGCCTGTTCCGCAGTTTCTGAAAATCAAACTCGTTCCGATGGAATGAAGTTATAACGAACCGTCGTCATTTGCGACATATTGCAGCGACGTTCCCGCTAACGCGGGATGAACTTTAGAGTTCAAAAATAAATTTGCTAAAAAGTCAGGTAAGATTTTATCACCCGTCTTTTTAGCCTGCCCCGTGCAGAAAAGAAGACGGGTTTTTTTATTAATTATCTAAAAGAAAGGATCCTTATGAAAGATTCAACAAAAATTCTGCAGTCAATTCCGGTCGACCCGCTGACAGGTTCAATTGCCGTCCCTATTTACCAGACCTCAACTTTTGTACAGGAAGCACCAAACGTCAACAGGGGCTTCGATTACACAAGAACGAATAATCCTACAAGGAAGATACTTGAAGAAATTGCGGCACAGCTTGAGAACGGCAGGTATGGACTTGCATTCTCAAGCGGACTTGCGGCCATCGACTGTGTTGTAAAACTCCTGAATGCCGGAGATGAAATCATTGCGGTGGATGATATTTATGGGGGAGCCTACCGTCTGTTCACCACAGTTTATAACAGGTTTGGCATAAAAGTCAGGTTCGCAGACACAACCGATCCTGAAAATGTCAGACGGGCAATAAATCAGGACACCCGTCTGGTCTGGCTTGAGAGTCCGACTAATCCCCTCTTAAAAGTATCCGACATCAGAAAAATATCGAAGATAGCAAAGGAGAATGGACTGCTTGTTTGTGTCGATAACACTTTCGCAACCCCTATTATTCAAAAGCCCCTTGACCTGGGAGCTGATATTGTACTTCATAGTGCAACAAAATATATAGGCGGTCATACGGATGTGCTAGCAGGAATTGTGGTTACCGGTTCGCAGGACCTCGGGGAAAGACTGAAATATATTCAGAATGCTACCGGCGCCGTTCTATCGCCGTTCGACAGCTGGCTATTAATAAGGAGTATCGAAACTCTGAAATTGAGAGTAGAAAAACATTCTCACAATGCATTAAGGATAGCTGAATTTCTTGAAGGTAAGGAAGGAATAAAAAACCTGTATTACCCGGGATTAAAAAGTCATCCCGATTATGCGGTTGCACTTCAGCAGCAGAAACTTCCCGGGGCAATAATATCGTTTTCACTGGATGAAGACACTGAGGAGAATGCAGTGAAATTTGTTACCTCAACAAAGCTTTTTAAGCTGGCGGAAAGTTTGGGAGGGGCAAAAAGTCTCATCTGTCATCCCCCCACAATGACGCACAAGTCGGTGCCAAGAGATAGACGTCTGCAGTCGGGTATAAACGACAGCCTTATAAGGTTATCTGTAGGTCTTGAAGATGCGGAAGATCTTATAGATGACCTGGACCAGGCGCTCTTAAAAGCTAATAAAAATACAGAGACCCTGATTTCAATAACACACAAACCCGGAAAAATAAAATATGAATCAGAATAAAATTAAAATCGGACTTTTCGGCTTCGGATGCGTAGGTAAGGGACTATACTCGGTTCTTGAGAAGACACGGGGCCTGAAGGTTGAGTTGGTTAAAATATGTATAAAGGACAGGGAAAAGAACAGAACAATTGAGAATAAATGTTTTGCATATGACAAAGATGAAATCCTTAATCATCCTGATATAAATGTGATAGTGGAGGCAATTGATGATGCCGATGCCGCATTCGATATTGTATCGGCTGCATTAAAGAAGGGTAAGCCCGTTGTTACAGCAAATAAAAAGATGGTTGCCGAAAGACTTGGGGATCTTCTGTCTATGCAGGAGGAATACGGCACCCCCCTCTTGTATGAAGCAGCCTGCTGTGCAAGTATCCCGCTGATCCGGAATTTTGAAGAGTATTATGATAATGACCTCATACATTCCTTCAGGGGCATAATGAACGGTACAACAAACTTCATTTTGACTGATATATTCAGGAACAATAAGACGTATAATGAAGCACTCGGCTACGCTCAGCTGCATGGCTACACAGAAAGCGATCCTGTTCTCGATATTGAAGGATACGATTCCAGGTACAAGCTGAGCATACTCCTTACTCATGCTTTCGGACTGACGGTAGACCCCTCCCGTATTTTCAATC
>DATFVA010000599.1:0-11452 GCA_035260565.1 Ignavibacteriaceae bacterium
GGAGAGATAGGCCTTGTCCCTACTAACCTTGTGGTTGAAATTCCTGAGGGCTTTGAAATACAGGTTAGACCAAGAAGCGGACTTGCAGTGAAGCACGGAATCGGTATCCTTAATTCCCCGGGAACAATCGATTCTGATTACCGCGGTGAAATTAAAATTATAATGATGAATTTCAGCAAAGAGGACTTTGTTATCAAAAGAGGGGAGCGTATTGCCCAGCTCGTTTTGTCAAGAGTTTACCGTGCGGATCTTGAAGAGAAATCGGATCTCCTTAAGACAAAAAGAGGAGAAGGCGGTTTCGGTCATACAGGTAACAAGTAACAAGAAAAAAGTAACAAGTAACAAGTAACAAGAAAAAGCAGCGTTTCGTTGGAGTCTGAGCTGCAATTGGAAGGTATAAGGAGGGGTGAAGAAGGAACGAAGGGACTGAGGGACGGAGAGAGGTCTGAGGTCGGAGGGCTGAGGTCGGCAGGAAGCAGGGGGAGGCAGAAATTAGTGGGCAGGAAGGAGGGGAGGGAGTCACTCTGTAGTCAGTCGATAGTTATGCATTAAAATAAATTTATTTATTTTTTCTTTATGCGTAAACGCTCCAAAAAAGTTATTAATTTTTTTTAACTTGCATCGAACTATAACTGAACTCTTCCAATAAAAAATTCTTTTTTTCATGTCAGATTTTATTCATTTACATAATCATACACATTACAGTTTACAGGATGGCGCATGTACTGTGGACAGCCTTATAAACGCTGCCAAAAATAATAATATGCATTCGGTTGCTTTAACTGATCACGGGGTAATGTATGGTATTGCCGAGTTCTACAAGAAAGCAATCAAAGAGGGAATTAAACCGATAGTCGGGATGGAAGCTTATATTGTTACTGATGGATCACGGTTCGATAGGGGAAAAGAAAATGAAAACGGCAGAAAAAAATCGAAGCATTATAATCACCTGATTCTCCTTGCTAAAAATAAGACCGGCTATCAGAACTTATCAAAACTTTCTACCCTTGGGCACACAGAAGGCTTTTATTATAAGCCAAGGATAGATCTTGAACTGCTGAGGGAATACAGGGAAGGGTTGGTTTGTACCTCTGCTTGTGCAGGAGGTGTTGTCTCGGCGCATCTTGTTAACGGTAATTATGATAAAGCCCGCGAGACAGCCAAAATATTTAAGGATATCTTCGATGACGATTTTTATCTTGAGATCCAGGACCACAATATGGATGTTGAGAAACCTATCCTTGAAGCAATGCCGAGACTTTCGAAAGAACTCGGGATTAAATTAGTAGCAACAAACGACTGTCATTATATTGAGCCGGACCACGCCTACGCTCATAACATACTTCTTCTTCTTTCCGATAAAAACGGTGCCGATTACAGGCAGCTTCGATACGGTACAGACCAGGTTTATTTCAAATCCCAGGAAGAAATGATTAAGCTCTTTAAAAAATATAAAGGAGCTGTTGAGAATACCCTTGAGATTGATTCCAAGATAGATCTTAAGCTGGAAACCGAAGGCCATTTTTACCCGAAGTTTCCGATTCCTGAAGATGTCCCTGCCAAAAATGCAGAGGAATATTTTGAACTCCTTGCAAAGGATGGTTTGAAGAAGAGAGTGAAGGATATTACGTCTGAGGTTAAGCAAAGATTTGATTTTGAGATTGAGACTATTAAGACGATGGGATTTGCAGGATACTTTTTGATAGTTCAGGATTTTATAAATGCAGCCAAAAGAATGGATATACCGGTGGGACCCGGACGCGGCAGTGTAGCGGGAAGCCTTGTAGCATATACTCTTGGTATTACGAACATCAATCCTCTTGAATATAATCTTCTCTTCGAAAGGTTTCTTAACCCTGCACGTAAATCGATGCCCGATATAGATGTGGATTTTGCAGATGATAAGCGCGGTGAAATAATAGATTACGTCCGGGAAAAATATGGAAATAATTGTGTAAGCCAGATCATTACTTTCAACAGGCTGTCTTCCAAAGCGGTGATAAGAGATGTTGCCCGCGTGCTGAAAATCCCCATACCTACTGTAAACAAGATAACAAAATTTATTCCCTCTAAGTTCGGTAAAGTATTTACAATTGAACAGGCGCTGGCGGAAGTGCCCGAGTTAAAATGGGTGAAAGATTCCAAAGAGAATGATATACAGGATTTAATCAAGTACGCAAAAGTACTTGAGGGAATGAACCGGAATGCTTCAAAGCATGCTGCCGGCGTTGTAATTACTCCCGATGAAGTAAGCAATTACGTTCCGCTGGCAAATGCTGTTTCACAGACGGATATAGTTACTCAGTATAATATGAAGGAAATTGAAAGCTGGGGGCTGTTGAAGATGGATTTCCTTGGGCTTCGCACCTTAACAATTATCAGGGATGCGCTGGCATTGATTAATAAGAACCACAACATCAACATTGACATAGATGATATACCCCTCGATGATGAAAAGACGTTGCAGCTATTTTCTAAAGGACAAACAACCGGCGTATTTCAGTTTGAATCTGCCCCGATGAGGGAATACCTCAAGAAATTAAAGCCGACAAGCCTGAGTGAACTCTCGGCAATGAATGCCCTATACCGTCCGGGTCCTATGGAATTCATTGACGATTTTATCGACAGAAAGTTCGGTTTTAAAAAAGTAGAATTCCAGCATGATATCCTTGAGCCTATATTAAAAGAAACTTATGGAATAATTGTTTACCAGGAACAGGTTATACAGATTGCAAACAAAGTGGGGGGAATGAGCCTGGCTGAAGCGGATATTCTACGTCGTGCTATGGGTAAGAAAGATCTTGCTGCAATGAAACAGCAAAAAGAAAAGTTCACAGCCGGTGCCATAGAGAACGGGATAACAAAGAAAATAGCTGAAGAGATCTTTGATGCGATCGATAAGTTTGCAAACTACGGCTTTAATAAAAGTCATGCAGTCGCCTACAGCTATGTGGCATACCAGACAGCATATCTAAAAGCCCATTACACTGCGGAGTTTCTTGCCGCCAACCTTACCAATGAATTTGGAAATTCAGATAAAGTTGCTCTTTTCCTTGAGGACTGCCGTAAACTAAAGATCGAAGTTCTTCCGCCGGATGTGAACAATCCTTCAGTAACATTTGATGTACAGGATGGGAGAATACGGTTCGGGATGTCGGCTATTAAAAATGTCGGTATACCGGCAGTAGAGGAAATTATCAGAACAAGAGGAAAAATCGGGAGGAACTTCACGAGTATATTTGATTTCTGTGCCAGTGTTGATACACATATTGTAAATAAGCGGGCTCTTGAAGGTTTGGTACTTGCGGGTGCTCTTGATTCAATTAATAATATCCGCTCCAGGCAGCATGTTGCTGTTGAAACTGCACTTGACTACGGCAGCAAGGCACGCAACTCGGTACTAAATGCCGAAAACAGCTTATTCGGGGAAATGGCAGAAGTTGTAAAACTGGCGGAACCTCTGCTTCCCGAGCTGCCTCAATGGTCGACAAAAGAAAGACTTGCAAAAGAGAGAGAAGTTCTAGGTTTTTACGTCACAGATCATCCTTTAAGAAAATATGAGCTTGAGTATAAATCTTTTGCTTCAATTCAGCTGGGCGATACTGAGAAGCTTGAGGATTCTGATGTTGTCCGTGCCTGCGGCGTAATTACTGAACTTAAAACAAAAATTGACAAATCAAACAGGCAGATGGCGTTCTTTAAATTAGATGATTTCTCCGGTTCCTGTGAATGCCTGATGTTCTCAAAGATATATGAGGAATACGGGAAATATATCCAGGAAGAGGAATGCGTATTGATCATAGGAAAAACTGAAAGCAGCGGGGATGCTATCAAACTGCATATTGATAAAGTAATACCTCTGCAGGAGACTAAAACTGAACTGACGGAAAGTCTTAAAATTTGTATCGATAAAAGACGGCATTCCCTTGAAAAAATTACTGAACTGAAAAATATTCTAAATTCCAGTGAGGGGAGTACACCTTTATATATCGATCTTGTAAACAACGGATCAAAACCCCATAGGTTCACATTAAAGAATAAAAGAGTCGGGCTGACGGATCAATTAATTCAGGATATTACAAACTGCCTTGGTGATGATTCCCTGAGTTTTGTGTGCAGAAAATAGTCTTCCCCAATCCGCAAAATTCGAAAATTCTCACTATAATATCCTCCGTCAGATTTTTGTCCGGCTAAAATCGGGAATTTTCGGCTCGCTACGATTTTTTTTGTAAAGATATTTAGATCTTTAAATGATTGAACATTTACTGATTTTCGGTGGCTTCGATATCCCGCAGCGCTGGGATTTCGTCCAGGTTATCGCTGGACTGAACATCCCGCCCTTAACGATCCAGAGCAAGGCGTGGGATACTCCCGAACTGATTATGGCAGATGAGTCGGGACAGGTCAGCCACCGCTATACGTTCTAACTTTATGTAGTTGCTTTCTAATGCCGGCTTGCCGCGCCAGGATTGTATAACTTACATCATTTTTGTATTATTTAGATTCCGATTTAATTTAACATGAAAAGGCATTGAAAAAGGTATGGCACAGAAGGCAAATGAAAAACTCTGGGCGATTATTCTCGGAGCTTCTTCCGGATTCGGCGGAGCTGTTGCTGTAAAACTTGCTGAGGACGGCTATAATATATTCGGAGTCCACCTCGACCGGCAGGCAACAATGCACAATGTCGACCGTATTGTAAACGATATAAAATCAAATGGTTCTGAAGCAGTCTTTTTTAACGTTAATGCGGCTGATGCTGAAAAAAGAACTGAAGTTATTGATGAGATAAAAAATATCGCCGGCGGGAAACCCATCATTAAAGTGCTTATGCATTCACTTGCTTTCGGTACACTAAAACCATTTATAAGGCACAATGAAGAACAGCCTATAACAAAAGCACAAATGGAAATGACTCTTGATGTAATGGCCCACTCTCTTGTTTACTGGGTTCAGGAGTTAGTTAAAGAAAACCTTTTTATGCACAAAGGCAGAATATTTGCGATGACCAGTTCAGGAAGCAAAGCAGTAATACCATACTACGGTGCTGTATCTGCAGCAAAGGCTTCGCTGGAATCCCATGTACGGCAGCTTTCCACAGAGCTGGGTGAGATGGAAATTGCTGTAAATTCAATTATGGCGGGTGTAACGGATACTCCTGCACTAAGAAAAATTCCCGGCAATGTCCCGATGATTGAAGTGGCAAAGAAAAAAAATCCACGCAACAGGTTAACTACCCCCGGCGATATAGCAAAAGTTATTTCAGTGTTATGCAGAGACGGCGGGGAATGGATCTCCGGAGGAGTAATAAATGCTGACGGCGGAGAAGACAGTGTTAATTATGTTGGTCAGGGAGACAAAGTAATTTAATTCAGTTTATATAAGGATAATAAAATGAAGACAATAACAATAACAGATGACAATTTCAATGAAGAAGTTGTAAAATCAGATAAGCCGGTGCTTATTGATTTCTGGGCGACATGGTGCGGCCCTTGTAAAATGATAGCGCCAATAGTTGAAGAACTGGTTGATGAATACGAAGGTAAGGCGAAAATAGGGAAACTTGATGTCGACAACAACCAGCAGACAGCCATTAAATTCGGTGTCCGCAGCATTCCGACTATCTTAATCTTCAAGGACGGTAAGCTGAAGGATACTATTATCGGAGCTGTTCCTAAAGGACAAATAGTTCAGAGACTAAATTCTGCAATAGCCTGAACCTGATTTTTTTTCAAATCCCGTCGGGAGTTTATGTATAAAATATTAATTACCGATGCGGTCGATAAGAAATGTAAAACAATTCTTGAATCAGCCGGCTTTGAAGTTACGTTCGAAGCCGGTATGCCTTCCGAAAAAATAAAGTCTATTGTTAAAGAGTATCATGCATTAGTCGTTCGCAGTGAAACGCAGGTTACATCTGAGCTGATTTCTCAGATGGATAAGATGATCGTCATAGGCCGGGCGGGAACCGGGACAGATAATATTGACGTTCCTGCAGCGACACGAAAAGGGATAATCGTTATGAATACTCCCGGCGGCAACACAGTTTCTACTGCAGAGCATACTATGGCGTTGATGCTGGGTATGTGCAGAAATATTGCCCAGGCTAACCAGTCGATGAGACAGGGGAAATGGGAGCGTAAAAAGTTTAAAGGAACAGAACTGGAAGGAAAGACGCTCGGCGTTATAGGGCTGGGTAAAGTTGGAAGGGAAGTTGCGATAAGAGGAAGAGCATTCGGTATGAATGTTATCGGCTATGATCCGGTTCTCTCAAAAGAAGCTGCAAACAAGATCGGGGTCAATTTTGCCGACCTGAATTCAATTTTTAATAACTCTGATATTATAACCGTACATGTGCCATTGAATGCAGATACTGAAAACCTTGTTTCGGAAGAGACTTTAAAGAGATGCAAAGACGGCGTGAAAATAATTAATTGTGCAAGGGGAGGAATTGTAAACGAGCCCGCACTTGTTGAAGCATTGAACAGCGGCAAAGTATCAGCAGCTGCTCTTGATGTATACACTACCGAGCCGCCCGATTTTTCAGGCAGCCTGATACAGCACCCGAAAGTGTTAACAACACCTCATCTCGGCGCCTCCACAGAGGAAGCCCAGGAAAAAGTTGCCGTTCAGATCGCTGAACAAATTACCAGACTGTTCAATACCAGTACTTTGCAGGGCGCAGTTAATGCAGCATCAATCGAAGCACTTAAAAATGATGAATTAAAACCCTTCGTAACATTAGCTGAGAGCCTGGGAGTTATGCTGGCGCAGCTCAGTAAGGCGCATCTTAAAAATCTGAATATCAACCTGAGCGGAGAATTACTTCATTCCTTTTCCGAGATAATGGCCAGGAGTTTTTTAACGGGGTTTCTCTCGCAAAAATCCGACGAAGCAGTAAACCTCATAAATTCTCAGATGCTGGCTGAAGAAATGGGCATCATTCTTAACGAGATACGGTCGAATGAAAACCAAAGTTTCAAAAACCTGATTTCTGTTGAATTTATAAGCGATACCGGAAGCAGAAGCATTGCCGGTACCGTTCTTGGTGATAAAGAAATCAGAATCGTAATGATTGATAATTACAGGCTGGAACTAAAGCCTGAGGGAAGTATGCTTATCTATAAAAATTTAGATAAACCCGGTATGCTGGCCTCAGTAGGAAATATACTTGCTGATGAGAATATTAATATTGCAGGACTGTCATTAGCCCGCCTGGTATCGGGCAAAGAAGCACTAACTGTAATCAGTCTTGACGGATCAATTAACAAGAAAGCAATTAATAAGATTTTATCAATAGACGGAATATGGGATGTATTACCGGTCAATTTTAAAGACAGGCGGGAATAAACTATGTTGACATTTAACTTCAAATGGAGTTATTTTCAAGAAGTTAAATAAGGCCTAAAAACTTGACAAAAATGAGATGTTATCGTATTTTGACTGGGCTTTTAAATAACAGATTGATGTGAGAGGGTTAGTTTAAGAAAAATTCAATAATCAATAATCAAAAAACAAGTAGGAGAGCACAATGTTTCGAAATGCTACTGTCCTTTTAATTATTTTTGCTTTGTTCAGTTTGGGTTCACTACAAGCCCAGAACAGAGCTAGTGTTTTACACAGAACAGCTAAAATATTGACCTTTACAGGCAATGAAACTTCTAAAGTAAGTGGTAATCCCACATTTAAGGCAGAACGGACTAATTATCCGGATGTGGTAAATGGTGGATTGACATTTGACTTTGTAGGTACAGGTCTTCTTTCCGGTTACGATCTACAATCAAACGGAACCCCGGATGAAATCTGGCAGGATCCGACTAATCCCGATAACCTTCATGCAGTATATATGAATTCCCAGCAGACAACTGTGTGGTCAGACAGAACTGTTACTTACTTTTACAGCTTTGACGGCGGATTGAGCTGGTTTTCAGTTGCAAATATCCCATCTACAGGTGAGAAAAGCGGATATCCTTCTGTCAACGGGTTTGATGATGGTACAGAAGTGGTTGCCTTACACAGCACCGCAGGCGGTGGAACTACCAGAGCCGAAGTTTTTATTGATCAAAGTGCCGGTTCGGGTACATTTGACATGTGCGATCCGGGTGAAGGTCCTTCAGCTTTAGGACCTCCAATATGGCCGAGAATCCTCGGATTAGGTGCAGATAGTTATGTATATGGAGCTTCAATTAGTACCACAACAGTTGGTCCAGGTGCATACATTAATACAGGCGACAGAAGCTGTAATTTCTCAGGATATCAATTCGTAAGTGCTGATCAGGCAGAAACTTATTCTTTCGCTTATGATCCAACCAGCAATACTATTGGACATCTCTTTCTCGGCGACAGCAGCAACGGCAACCTTTATTACCGTTACTCAACTGATGGTACTGTAACATGGTCAGATCCTGTTACTGTATGGCAGTATAATACGGCGGATAGTTTAGGTGTACTTCGCGGTTGTGATTTAGTGATGCTTAATGGTCAGCCATGTGCAGTTTTTGAAGTTGATGTTGTATTAACTTCAGGCAGTTATTATCCTTCTCTTCCATCCAGTATATATTTCTGGTCGCCTAATGTTAACGGCGGTACACCAATGGTAATTGCAGATAGTTCGAATGTTCCCTTCTATGTCAACTGGGCATCAAACAATGACGTTATGACACCGATCTGCAGACCTACTATAGGCCGTTCAACGGGAGCATTAAACAATGATGCTCTTTTCTGTGCTTTTGTTTCAAATACAGATCAGTACTACGGGGATACATTAGCAACTGCAAATAACTATTATGCAGGCTGGTTTACTTATTCAGTAGATAGCGGTAAAACATGGAATGCCCCGGTTAAGTTTACTCCTGACGAAACTCCTATGAGAGACTGGAGATACGTAAGTATGGCCCAATTGAACGCAGTTGTAAGCGATTCTATGTGCACGGTCCATATGACCATGACAGCCGATACCATTCCCGGCAGTACAGTTAATACAACCGATCCTAATTATCCGGTTGCAGTATCAGCTGAATTTGTAGGAATTAATACAACTGTAACTATTCCTCAGATAGCTGTTGGTGTTAAAGATGATAACAATAAATTGTATAAATTTAATTTAGCGCAGAACTATCCGAATCCATTCAACCCAACTACACGGATCAGTTACTCAATCGCTGAAAGAAATAATGTTTCAATTAAAGTATACGATATGCTTGGTCGTGAAGTTACTACACTTGTGAACACTACCAGGGATGCAGGTAATTATGAAGTCAATTTTGATGCTTCAAAGTTAGCTTCAGGGCTTTATATATATAAAATTCAGGCAGGCAGTTATGTTCAATCAAAGAAAATGTTGCTGCTGAAATAATTATTTCATATGTTTCGGATAAGTAATTAATAGGTAGCTGTCGGGCAATCGGCAGCTACTATTTTTTTGAAAAAGACAAAACTATCTTATTCAAATAACTATCGAATAAAAAAATACTTTGTGTGAGGTGAAAGATGCGGTTAAAAAACAAAAGGAAGTTTTTGTTTTTACTTCCAATATTTCTGGGGTGCATACTCTATAGCTGCGTAGAAGAGCCGACGATCGCGCCTGTCGGTCCCGTCTATTCCGTATTAAAAATTGCCAATATGAGTAATAATGTTGATGCTATTACCGTCTTTATCGACGGCAAACAGGTTGCATCTTCATTAGCAAAAGGTGAAACAACAGACTACTTCGATGCCGGCGCAGGTAAATTAAATTTTAAAGTAGAAGACAGCGGCGGTAATACGATCTATACAAAAACTATAGATATAAACACCTGGGAGAGAACAGATATAATTTTTGCAGGAGAATATGATCCCGATCCGCTATTAAGCACATTCGCAAATTTTGAAATTGCCGAAGGCGAGATTTACGTCAGCAGCAAACCTGCAGCTGATAGTCTAAATTTATATTTTGTTCATGCTTCTGCTGATGTGGATACAAATAAAGCAAAGAGCTATGATATTTCCGCACTGGTTCCGGGTGATTCCATTGTAGTATATCCATCATCAGGTACCAACCCTCTCCCTTTAAAGTACGGAGGTGTATATTCCGCAGGTAATATAGAACCGGGAGAATATACATTCCGTTTTGCTGTTGATGGCGGGACTGATACTCTTGTGACGGGTCCGTATAACCTGGCAGCAAACCTGAGATATTACTTTTATTTATATGGTAACCCAAATGATCTGCAGTTTACCCTGAAGGAAGTTATTCCTCCGCCGGTTCGGTCCAGGGATTGAGAAATTTAAAAGGAGATGAAGAGTTATGAAATCAAAATTTACTTTATTAGTGTTATTAGTATTTATAATAATAACAGCGATACCTTCATTTGCCCAGTCCGGTAAGATAGTCGGTAAAGTTACCGATCTTGAGACCGGGGAACCTCTGATTGGAGCCAACATACTTGTTAACGGAACCAATTTCGGAGCAGCTACAAACGTTGACGGCGAGTACATAATTCTTAATGTTCCGCCGAACACCTATACGCTGGTAGCACGCTATATCGGGTATAAAGAAGTTACTAAATCCAACATTCAGATTTCTGTAAACGTTACAACAGAAACCAATTTTCAAATGCCGAGTGAGACTTATGAACTCGGTGTAGTTGAAATAGTGGCCCCAAAACCATTGATCAACAAAAACCTGACAAATTCAGTTAATATCGTTAGATCGGAAGATATTGAGAACCTGCCAATCCGCGGAGTAAACGCGGTTGTCAGCACTCAAACCGGTGTTGTAAACCAGGGCGGTACTCTCTATGTAAGAGGCGGACGCCAGGATGCAGTTGCATATTATGTTGACGGTGTTCTGGTAAACAATCCTGTTTTTGGAGGAGCCCAGACAGCTCCGATAAATAATGCAATACAGGAAGTACAGTTCCAGGCAGGCGGTTACCCTGCTGAGTACGGTGGTGCAAATGCAGGTATTATTTCAACAACGACAAAGATCGGTGGTGAAAGCTACAAATTCAGTATGGAAGGGATCACAGATGAGTTTACTTCTGCCGGTGAACAGTTTCTTAATACCTATTCATACGGTTACAGCGAATATGTGTTGACTGGAAGCGGACCTATCTTTCCTTCACTTAAAAATATAAGGTTTTTTGTTGCCGGAGATTATACATGGAACCGAACCCCGATAGCCTTCAACCAGGGAGCTATGTACAATAATATTTTTGATCCAGCCCTGGGAGAATCGGCCGATACAATAAGTTTTAGTTATCCTGATGGTTACAGACTTAACCAGGGACAGAGGCAGGTGCAGGTTCAGGGAAACTTATCGTTTGATTTTAATCCTTTTACTATTAAACTGAATGGAAGTTTTCTCAGGACCGACAGCAGGGATGGAGTTGGTATTACAAACTTCCAGACTGCTGACAGAGCTGGTGAGCACCAGGCACAGACTATAACATCAAGTATAAAAGTTACTCAG
>DATFVA010000600.1:0-28105 GCA_035260565.1 Ignavibacteriaceae bacterium
GCATTTAATATACCGTCATTTCCTCCGATCGGCGGCAGCCAGTAGAACCAACCCGTAGAAACTCCTACGGCAGTATTCCAATCCTGTCCCGCCCAGCCCCCGTTTCTTCCGACGAATATGAAATCATCCGTCCACACTGTTCCTGTTGCATTCTTTCCGCCGACAAACCTGATAATAGTCTTGAACGCATCCTCAGGAAGAATTACATCTCCGATCGCCGTGGTATCTGCTACCCAGCCGCTTGTGCTGGCTGTACTCTGATCCAGCTCGAACTTTTTCATCCCTATAACACTTCCATCCTCACGGTAGAATGTATAGGATACATACCACTTCTCGTCATTATTAGCTGGGTTTGTATTGACGCCGGAAGTCATATAATACATTCCAAGGTTTATATCGACATTTGCAAAATGCCGCTCCGACCAGAGGTCAACCATATTGTCTGATTCCCACATTGCTGAATCTGCAGTTGCAGATTTCTCGATCTTAAGTGATTTTCCCATCGACCGGTACTCATCCGTAGCCCATGTTAAAGTTGCCCCTGATGGCTCTGTGGCCATGTTCCAGTATGATGGCAGCGTCTGTTCAAAACCGCCTATCCCGTTAATTTCACTTTGAGCAAATATGCCCATTTGAAAAATTATGATGGAAAAAATAGCCATCCACCATTTTGTAACCGTACTCCAACCACACATAACACCTCCGGTAAATTAATTATTAATTATTTGTTGTTTAATACTGCTTTTCGAACTGTTAAGAAAAATGCTGTTAATGTTGCTTAATGTTATTCTCTCGGAAATAAGTTTCCGGACGTTAACTTTTCCGGTTACCAGCAGATCAATTGCGGGAGCGAAGGTAAACGGATTAAGGTAGGAATTAAAAATCATGAGTTCATTCTTAAATAAATACTGCAGGTTGAAAGTAACCTGGTGGTCCGACGGGGCAAGTCCGAAGATCACTATTTTAGTCCCTTTACCAGCCAGCTGAATGGCAAGCTGAACTGTTTCACTCTTCCCGACACACTCGATAATAACGTCGGTCAGAGATGGGAGAGTATCTTTTATTTTATTATCAAGGTCAGGATCGGAAGGACTGTAAGTGTAGTCGGCCCCAAGTTCTTTTGCAGTATTCTGTTTTTGAGGATCAGGTTCAACAATTGTAACATTTGCAGCTCCCGCATTTTTTGCAAGCTGCATCATAAGCAATCCTATAGATCCGCCTCCGATAATAATTACTTTATTTCCATTTTTGATATTTGCATGCTGGATTCCTCTTAAACAGCATGAAAGCGGTTCGGCAAAAGATGCGAGGGAAAGATCGAAATCGTCCGGGAGCAGATACGCCTGGGTTTTCGGGACAATAGCATACTCAGCAAACCCGCCGTTTGAGGTAACCCCGAGAGCCTGTAGATTCACACAGTGGTTTATCATTCCTCTTTTACAGTAATCACAATACCCGCAGTGGATGTTAGGGTTTATTGCTGCTTTTTTTCCTATTGTGAACATACTATCCTTATTTCCATTATCAGCAATTATTCCGCTGAATTCATGACCCAGAATGACCGGTATACTTGAAGGAGCCTTACCTTCAAAGATATGCCTGTCAGTACCGCAGACACCGCAACAGGCCACCTTAATCAGCAGCTCGTCTTTCTGCAGCATGGGGAGCGGATAATCACTTACGACTATTTCTTGATTGCCTTTAAATAGTGCAGCCAGCATATAATCTCATTTATATTTGCAGGATGAAGTAGATTTTCTGATAGTTAACTCGACAGGAACTACTACTTTTTTAGGTAAAGACTTTTTATTTTTTAAGGTATTAGCTAATAATTTAAGTGCTTCAATTCCTAACTCGATTTTAGGAACGCTGACAGTTGATAGCGGAGGATCGAGTAATAGGTCTGCTTCTATTCCGTCAAATCCTATAACTGAAACATCATCAGGTATCTTATAACCATTCGATCTCAGGTAATGCATTACTCCTATGGCAAGCGCATCATTACCTGCGAATACAGCTGTAACATTTTTATTCTTACTGAATAATTGGCTGGCCAGGTCTATACCAGCCTGTCTGCCCTCATATTCGGACTTAGTATATACAAGATTAGATTCCACGGCTATTCCGGCATGTTCAAGAGCCTGTTTATACCCATTTAACCTGTCTGCAAAACTGGGATGTTCAATATCGCTGGAAACAAATGCAATGTGTTTATGGCCAAGTTCAATCAAATGATTGGTCGCGAGTAATCCTCCTTCAATATTATCGATAAGAACCAGGGGATATCCGTTATGAGGAGGAATATAATCGACAAAGACCGTTGGGATTTTATATGATGATAACCTGTCTATCAGGTTGTGCGGTATCTTTCCTGCTATAATTATACCGTCAACACTTTTATTCATTACAAACCGGGGCAGGATATCTTTTTTATCGAAATCTTTTTTAATCGATGTGAGCAGGATATAATAACCTTCAATCCTTGCTTCAAATTCTGTCCCCAGAAATATTTTTGTATAAAAAGGTTCTGTCCTAAGGAAATGGTCATCTGTCAGCACAAATCCTATGTTACCTGTTTTCCCGGTAACAAGACTTCTTGCTGATTTTGACGGCTGATATCGTAATGATTTGATAGTTTTGTTCACCCGTTCTTTTGTCTCGGGCGAGATAGGTTTCGTATTATTAATTACGTATGAAACGGTGGCAATAGAAACACCTGCTTTTTCTGCAATGTCTTTAATTGTAGGTTTCATTTATAACTGGTTAAACGTTTAACCAGAAATTAGTCTTTTTAACCTATTATGTCAAGACCCCGGCAAAAAATCAGACACATGTCACCTTAAGACCCGAAGAGATCCAAAACCGGAATCAAAATGAAGTCAAGTTTCGGCTATTCATATCGACCATATTGTTGTTATTCCTCTGCTATGCAGGTCCCTTTCGATATTTTGCTGACATAGAATTCCAGCCTCTTTTTGAATTTTTTATTGTATTTGTCAGATACGATTTGTTTAAAGTCTTCAACGTATTCTTCATTTATGATGTTTATAGTGCAGCCCCCGAACCCCCCTCCCATCATCCTGGAACCTAGCACCCCTTCCATCTCCGAAGTTATATCAACCAGCAGATCAAGTTCACCACAGCTCACTTCATACTCGTTCTTAAGTCCTTCATGGGATTGATACATTAATTCCCCGAATGCCATAAAATTGTTACGATTCAATTCAGCACACGCTAACCTAACTCTTTCATTTTCCCGTATTACATATGCGCATCTCTTAAATGTAACCGGGTCAAGATCATCTTCGTGCCCGTAGAGAAAATCAAGGGTTACATCACGCAGACTGCTGACGGAGGGATCGAACCGGCTGAGCTTCGCTGCACCTTCTTCACACTGCTTTCTCCTCAGATTATATTCTGATTCTGCAAGAGAATGTTTAACCTGCGTATCACATAAAACGATCTTCAAACCTTTGTTTTCAAAAGGGAAATATTCATAATCCAGGGAACGGCAATCGAGTTTAAGCACCTTATTTTCTTTTCCGAATATATTTATGAACTGATCCATTATTCCGCATTGAACTCCGACAAATTCATTCTCCGCTCTTTGCGAAAGTTTTACAAGTTCAATTCCGGGTATCTCAAGGTCGAACAGCTTATTCAATCCAAATGCAAGCCCTGCTTCTATTGCGGCAGATGAAGATAACCCTGCTCCAATAGGAATATCGCCGCCAAATACGCAGTCAAATCCCCCTGTATTTTTTCCTGATTTTTTAAACTGATCCAGTACTCCTATTAGATAATTTGCCCACACGATACCGGACCGGGTAAGATTTACTTTCTCAAATTCATACTTTTCCCCCAGGTCTGCTGCATAAAGCCGACACAAATCATCTGTGCGGGCCTTCAGAGCTATATAAATTGACTTATCAATTGCTGCGGGAAGTACGAATCCATTGTTATAATCCGTATGTTCTCCTATAAGATTTACTCTTCCAGGAGACCGGATGATCAGCGGGTCCCTTCCATAAAGGTCCTCAAATCCCGCTTTTACTTTCCCCATTTCTGAATTCATAACGACCTCATTTTTATTCAATGGTAATCTTCCTGTTCCTGATTACATATATAATTCCGGCTGCAAGCATTATAGCTCCCCACCAGATGTCAGGATGCTTTTCTGCCAGTACTATTTTACTTTCCGGCGGATATAACAGGTTATATATACCTGAAATCAAAATGATCCCGCCCATTATTGTTAATATCAAGCCGACAAAATACCAGATAGGTTTCATTTTAAACTCCTTCTACCAGTAAATTAAGTTCAGTATTATTAAAACTATAAATGATATAATGGCATAGAATTCAGGTTTCTTGTAAACCGCGGCATCCTTTGCAACCGTTTCTTTTGTTAATCCTTTAACAAGACCAACAAGTTCTTCTTTCGGTTTCTTTTTGGTAAAAATGCTTATAATTATTGTGACTGCGAAACAAATAATCCATGCCCACCATGCCCGCCAGAAGTTTGCAGCCATTACGCTGGAAGTATCTGACATAGTAATAATGCTCTGGTTAATCCAGTCGTATTTAACCGCAAGATAGAGAGTAAAGGATGAACCCATCCCTGCAACCAGTCCCCAGAAAGCACCATTAGGCGTGATCCATACTATAAACATCCCAAGCAGCATTGTTGCAAACAGCGGTGCATTAACCCAGGAGAATATTGCCTGCATATAATCCATTATACTTGGAAAACTTTTTGCCCAGTATGCTGTAACAAGACTTATAGCTACACCTGCAACCGTTGCAGCTCTTCCCATCCACAAAAGATGACTATCGGAGGCATTTCTATTTAATACTGATTTATAGATATCATAAGTCCATACTGTATTGAAGGCACTGATATTACCTGCCTGACCTGCCATAAAGCCTGCGAGTAGTGCTGTAACACCCAGTCCTGTCAAGCCGGATGGATAATATCTCGCTATAAGGAGAGGGAGCGCCGAATCATAATTTACCTGTCCACCGTCCTTAATCAATGCAAACCCGCTATTCGGATCATTGGCAAGAACTATCGCAATAAGTCCGGCTAATATCACTATGAAAGGAATCATCATTTTGAAAAATGATGCTAGTATAGGCGTCATACGGGCTGCCCGCAGATCTTTAGCTGAAAACGCCCGCTGTACCACAAGGAAATCTGTAGTCCAGTAACCGAAGGAGAGAACAAATCCAAGACCCAGTACGATCCCGCCCCAGGACACCATCATACCATTTGCTGTCGGGTCAGCTGAATTTGACCACAGATGACTAAATGATTCGGGCACACGTGCGAATATTTCGTGAACACTTCCTATCTCAACTATACCAAGTATTGAAACGAGGAATAGTCCGAACCAGATCAGGAAGAACTGAATAATCTCTGTAAATATAGCCGAAAGCAAACCGCTCATGGTAACATACACTGCAACAGTGATTGCTGCCATCCACATACTGATATCCCAGTTCCATCCCAGAAAAGTATGCAGCACGAGTGCCATTGCATAAAGATTTATTCCTGATACAAGCAGCGTCATAATAGCAAAGGCAAATCCGTTCAGGACCCTGGTTTTCTCATCAAATCGAAGTTTAAGATACCCGGGAACAGATTTAATTCTGCTGCTGTAATAAAAAGGCATCATATAAATGCCAAGGAAAAGCATCGCCGGGATAGCTCCAATCCAATAAAAATGGGCAACGTACATCCCGTACTTAAACGTATTCCCCGTCATCCCCATTAATTCAAGTGCACCAAGGTTCGCGGAGAGAAAAGCGAGTCCGGCAACCCAGGAACTGTTCCTTCTTCCGGCAAGGAAAAAATCATTTTCGTTTTTTGTGAATTTCTTTAGATAGAATCCAATACCGATGACGAATACGAAATAGACTGCAATAATAAGCCAGTCTACGAATGATAGTCCGATAGCATTTTCAGGCATAGATTTACCTTTAATTAATGAAGAATATTATATACCTTTTTAAGATCAGATTTGCGGTAATCCCTCCCATAAACTGAATTCAATCTTCCAATTCCTTTCCTCATTTATATCGAGCACAGAACATTCATTTCTTTTAACAGATTCACTAAGAGAATCCGGTCTTCCTGTCGTCGGTTCCAGAGCAACTGTGTAATGTTTTTTTACCGCGCCGGCAGGCCAGCCGCCGAAACAAAGCCAAACTCCCAGGTAGGGTAGTTTTTTATAATCGAAGGAAATTAGAACCGATTCGTTTTTATGTGAGCGGAATAGACCGGCAAATCCATGCCGCAGAGAATCGGTAAAACCTTTTAGTGCCATACCTGTATCGGCGGATTTTACATCATAAAAACTATTAGCCTCACCTGCCTCACCGGACCAGGGGATATAGTGACCAAATTCCCCTATATTATCATCCGAAGTCCAGTTGAGGAACAATTTATGTATACCTGGAGGCATAATAATTCTGTCTCCTTCCTCAATAGCCAGCAGCGGATGGCCGGACCATATATAGTATAGAGGGAAAGCGGATTTATTAACCAGACTGTAATTGATGATTACCCGGTTCTCTTCAAGAGTAATAATTTTCCTGAAGCTGTAACCAGCATTGACACCGTCTGCATAAAAAAATATGGAAGTATCAGTAAGTTCATAATCCCATTCCTTTGACCATAATTCTCCGTGATCCGGATACTGAAGCTTTTTATTACCGTTCCCGATATGTTCAATGATTATTTCAGCTGCTTCGATTGTAGGGAAGCACTCATCAAATCCGCTGGCATCATAAAGGGAATAATCAGCTCCGTGAAAGGCTTTTCTGTATATCTTATTCTTATCCTGGTTCTCAAGTAAAAACTGTGTCCCGGATTTTTTATTAATCAAGCTGATCATTTTACTGCCAAGCTGAGGAAGAAAGACTGCCTCAACCTTATCATTAGATATTAGTAAATGTTTTAAGCCGTATGATGAATATTCCCTGATCATAGAACTACTAAGGTTTTATTGTTTCAACTTCCTGTTTAATGATTTCTCCAGTAGCCGGATCCTTAATGAGGATTCCCGGCTGCGGATATGTTTTCCCGTCAAGTACGACATTTATCATCGGCCAGTCCTGAGCGCGGGTCAGTACCTCGATGCTGTCCTGGCGTACCAGTATAGTTTCCTCAACTTTTGCCCCGGTAATTGTTGGATTCCACGCAAATGCCTGATTCATATGCACTACCTTATCAATTCCGGGATAAATAACATATTCACGATCGTTATATCCGATCGCGCCTCCCTGGTGATGCTTTTTCCATTCGCCTTCATATCCTGCTTCAGCATACCATTTCTTCATTTCCTCCCAGATAGAAGAGCACTTTACTCCTGGCCTTGTTGCTTCTTCATACCGAGCATTTACAACTGCAGTCCTCTCTAATTTACTTTTAAGTTCATCCGGCAGGGGACCGAAATGAACAAACCTCGTAACCGCTACCGGCATCCCCCATTTTTCAGCAACGACATTAACCATACCGTACTCTTTCAAGGTATCTCCGAAGGGAATTGCATGACGGTACTTATAAATTCTCTGATCAACGCCTATCAGTAATACAGTAGGCATAATTCCTCTTGAACGAATTTCATCAGACGTCATGGCCTCGATTTCAAACTCGCTCATTCCCGGTCTCAATCTCCGGCAGACATTTGCGACGGCTTCTGTCGTTTGTTCGCAGATCCACTTGTACCTTTTTATTTCAGTCGGAAGCAGCTGATACCGCAGAGGCTGAAATTGTTCATCCATCAATACCGTTTCCGGGTAGGAGATATCGCTGCCGATTCTTTTTCCGCCTGATATTTCTTTTATAAGATCTCCGCGAACATCCTTTACGGGATTGGCTTCATACCAGGGATAAAACTTTAAAGTATAACCCAACCCCTTCAGACTTTCATCAAGCATCCTCGGAGCCTCGCTGCCATTGGCAATAAGATATTTTTCACCGTCAGCCATAACCAGAAGTGAAGCACCTCCAACATCTTTATTCAGGACTATCTGGTTATTGGCTCTTCCCGCTGTTATCCAGTTTACATTCCTGACCTGTGTAAATAACATACCTCCCAGGTCATTTTCCTGCATCCATTTTTTCAGCATTTCGACTTTTGTATTTATTTCCTCCTTTACCTCCTGATTGGTTAACAGCTGCGACGGCATACCCTTCCAGATTAAATCACTGACTTTATCATTGATTTGCCCGGGCTTCTGGCCGTACATAAAAAAAACCGTACTCAGAGCGAATAATAAGACATATAATTTTTTCACTGTTATAACTCCTTAAGTTTTGACTTCAGAATTTTGACTTTTTCCATTTGAGGGGATTTCACATCCGCAGGATTTTCTTATTACCAATTCTGTTCTTATAGTCAGATTCTCTACAGATTCCTTTTTGTTTTCAATGTGCGCGATTAATTTCCGGGCAGCTGCTTTACCAACTTCGTAAGCAGGCTGTCTTACGGTTGTCAGGGGAGCAGGCATAAGCTCTGCTCGTATATCATCGGAAAATCCGACGATGGCTATATCTTCTGGAATTCTTAATCCTGCTTCTTTTATAGCTTTCATAGCCCCGAAGGCGGCGGGATCATTAACGGCTACAACAGCACGGGGCCTTTCCTTTTTAGGCAATCCAAGAAGCCTTTGCATAGCGGCAAAGCCGCCCTCCTCATGGAAACCCGATTCTACAATAAGTTTATCACTATAACTGATCTTATATTTCCTTAATGCTCTCCTGAAGCCGTTTAACCTTTCCTTTGCAATTGATACCGACAACGGACCCCGGAGATGTGCGATCTTTTTGTATCCATGCCTGATTATATGTTCAGTGATTTTGAATGCACTTTCCTCATCATCTATGCTTACACAGCTCGCCCCGATGTTATAAACACACCGGTCAAAGAAAACCACATGCAGTCCCATATCGATTACCTGCCTGTAAATCTGATATTCAGTATCGGATTCAGCTACTGAAGCCAGGATACCGTCCACCCTGCGTGATGCCAGTGTTTCAATGGCAGCTATCTCCCTGTTTGTATTTTCAGCAGAATGGGTCAGCATGATATTGTAGCCCGCCTGGTATACAATCTCTTCAATTCCCTTAATAGCATCAGGAAAGAATGAGTGAGTTATCTCAGGAACTACCACCCCTATTGTCTGGGTCTTCGCAACAACGAGACTCTTAGCAATGTGGTTCGGGAAATAGCCCAGTTCACGTGCTTTAGTTAATACCATTTTCCTCGTTGTCTCATCGACATTCGGATTATTGTTCAATGCCCTTGAAACAGTCATCATTGAGATGTTCAGAGTATCGGCAATATTTTTCAGTGTTACCCGTTTAGTCATTTTATTTTTTCTTCACTAAAATATTGATATCCTTTTTTACGAAGTCTTTACTTCCTGCATTAAAACTTATTTTTATACGGTTATTCATCAATTCGCCGCCGGTAAGCTTATCAATCAAATCAGGATTTCTGATCCCGATATAATATTCCTTTCCTCCCCGCCCTTCGACATATGTCGTCAGGTTGTCTCCTTGCAGCTTCTGATAAAGAACCTTAAGCGAATTATCTTCGTCGCCTGTACTTGTTTCAAGAGGAAGAAGATACAACTCAGGTGCAGGATCCAACAAGATTTCCAGACGGACATTTTTTTCAAGGTAAAAATCAGTTTTAAGAACATAAGCCTGGTCGCTTTTTTCAGACGTAAAATCAATAGTGTCGCCGTTAATCTTAACATCAGCGGCTTTTGTCCCTAAACCGAATGCCGGGGTGAAGACTATTTTGACTTTGTCGCTGCCGCTGTTTGTGGCAAGCAAACTTAACCTGTCATCAGTCCTTAAAAGCTTCAGGTTGATAATATTTTTTCCGACTTTTATATTACCGGCATAAAGGCTATCCCAGTCAGCAGGAAGACGAGGTGAAAAATAAATTATTTTGTCAGGTGCATCAACGTCAAGTCCTACGAGACCTCTTACAAATGGTTCTGCAAAACCTGAAGCTGAAAATCCCTGGTCATGATATGCTTCTGCTAATTTTGTATTTAAAGTTCCTGAAAAAACTTCTGCAACCTGTCCGGGTCCATTGTCAAAAAAATGTTCTGCATTTGCCTGCATCAGTCTATAGGCAGAAAGATTAAAATCAAAATTATATTGTCCTCTTACCATCAGCGTCGATATAAATGGCCAGATGGCCCCATAATTGTAATTAACCGGGTCATAAAGTTCTGATTTATTTGAAAGACTCCTTACTCCCCAATCTGTAACAAGTTCAGAAGAATTCATCTTTTTCAGACTTTCAACAGAGTGATCGTAGTTTAATACTTCGAACTTCATACCTGTCGCAGGCCACGGGGTATTCTCATCGACCTGTTCAGCTTTTTCGGTCGCCCCGTAACTATACATCCCTTTTTCGCCCATCCAGAACTTCTGTTCCATAGCGGACAGGGCTTTTTTCAGTTGTCCCTGAGCCTGTGATTTCAATCCATCATCTTTCATAGCCTCTGCCATATTTATTACTGCTTCAATCCCTTTTGTCCATATGGCCGACGTATAAAAGTCGGCATAGATATGTACGTATTTTCCAAACTCAAGCGCACCCAGTCCTGCACCTTTAAGATCCATCAGTCCGTCGCCGTCGCTATCCTTCTCAAGGCACCAGTTATAAGCCTTTTTAATTGATTCCCAGCTGGCATTTATGAAATCAATATCACCGCTCTGGCGATAATAGTCACCAATAGCCACAAGATACCACGGTGTGGTATCCGCATGGTTATAGCCGTAGTGGTAATCATTCCACCAGTCTACAAGTCCGTCGCTTTGCGAGAGTTCGTGAGCCATTTTACCGATATCCTTATTCACTTCATCAGAATTTTTCTTTCTGATCGGAAAGTTATCCTGTCTCTGCCATTTCTGAGTAAATTTCAGGGCATCTCTCACAGTTTCAAAATCCTGAAAGCTGTTAAATGATAAAGAATTAATAAAACAGTCACCTCCGAAAAACCATGCAAAACCGGGGCGTCCGCCGTTACCTGATAGACCGTATCCTGCAACCATTCCATAGCCCAGGGTCGGGTTTTCAACCATCAGATTATGCAATGCAGCTTTGCTCCACTCGTAAGCCAGATTTAATTTTCTTACAGGGGTGATAATGCTGACAGTGGAGTCTTTAAGGGCCTTATAATAATTATAATTTTTCTGATAATATTTTTCAGCGTTCTGCCACAGATCATTATAAAGATTTTTAACATCGTCAAATTTTGTATTTATTCCGCCAGCTATTACTATCGGGATGAACGAGTCACTAACCTCATCAGGATTTACTTCAATTTTAAATTGCAAAGGATTATCAGCGAACATATGTGCAGGGGGCGCGGACATCTGTTCTCCCACCGGTGAGCCGCATATGAATAATGCCCTTTGGCGGCCTTCTGAAATAATATACCCTTTTACCTCATCGTCCCAATAGCTGTATTGTCCCCCGATTCCAGCAGGCCATTGCGGCTGCATAACCGGCAGAAATCCAGGCACTATTTTCAATGGCGTTGTTGTGTTTACTTTTAGCAGTATTATGGAGCCTTTTTCCTCTACCGGAACCATGATGATTTCTTTAACTGTGAACGATTCGTAGGAAAATGTAATCTCAGCTGCTTCCGGGGTAATCGAAATTTTCTTCACTATATCTTCCGGCTGAATAGGAGTAGTTGATGAACCAAGGAAAAATAGAAGCTTAAAATTTCTGAGCGGTTTCCATGGCCAGACCCACATCTCGAACGTTCCATCCTCAAATCCCATCAGAGCAGCTTTTCGACCGATTCTGTCAAAGTATTGCGGGGATTCGGCGGGTAAATTTATCTGAATGTTATTACTTCTTATTTCGAATTCCGGTATAAATCCGCTTTTACTGCTTTGCCCATTCAAATTGAGAAGCAGAAATAAGAATAAAAATATGGTTAGTATTTTTTTCATAATATGCGTTTATCCTTTACTTCGATTTTCCGTATTTGTCAATTAAGACCCTCGCCATTATCGAATCCCATATATAATTGGAAGGGCTGTTCATAATATCATTATCCGGACTATAAGATTCCCAGTAATTATGATTCTTTTTTAATTGTGTAACCACAGCAAGAGTCATCTTATCGGCCAGTTCGTCCGCAATTTTTTTATACCCGTAGTGGTTCAGCCCGTCTATTATGAGATAATCCCAGAGCAGCCAGACCGGACCATTCCATTTGCAGCAGTAGTCAACATATGGGCTATAAAACTGATCGTCTGCCGATAATGTAGGAATTCCGTATTTACGCCAGAATTCGTCGGGATTGATAAGGTGCTTCACCAGCCTTTCAGCTCTTTCTTTTGGTGCGACCTCAGCCCATAAAGCAAGCAGTCCTATTATCTCTTTATGTTTAAGATCCCTTGTCAGAAATTTAAATGAATGATTTTTTTTATCGACGTGGTAATAAAAACCTGTTGAGTCATCCCACATATATTTATTGATCAGACCTGAAAGATTATCTGCTTTTTCCATCCATTTTTTTATCCCCTTAACGTCGCCCAGGGCATCAGCCATTTTAGCAAGCGACTTCATTTCTTTTACGACCATCAGTGACAAATCCAGATCCTCCAGTTCATCGGAGATGTCCTCTTTGTCAACATCTAAATGACGCTCCTTCGAAACCTGGAAAACGACATTATACCAATCCCTCACATTTTCAATTATTCCGTATGGTCCCCATTCCAAAAGTCCGTCGTGATCAGTATCCCGGTTTTCTTCAAGCCATTTCACATATTCTGATCCGGATTGGTAAGCATCTTTGAGGAACGCTTTATCTCTGCTCACTTTATAGATTTCCCAGTTCTCCCAGGAGAAGAACGGAGCTGATGTAGTTGACATATCTCTGCCAAGCTCCTTGCTGTAGTGAGGATAATCCTGAAGTCCTCTCGGTCCATGACGATAAGCAATTAAGCCGTCTTTCCGCTGCTGATCAATATAGACTCTCTGAGAACCTTCGGCAGATAATGGGTCCAGATAGGCATAAGCAAGCATGCTTAATGATTCATGCAGTACCTGATGTCCATGACCCCAGCCCCACAATGGCTGCCGTGAGAAAACATAGAAGTTATGCCTGGCGGAATCAGTCGGGGGAAGCATACATCCCCGTACAAGATTGAAGGCTCCTATGTAAACGAGCTTCTCATCTTCGTTTTCAAAGTTTATTACAGGGACCTGCGAAAAAAGTTTAACATCCGCATCCACATAAGGCTGAAGGGGTTCATCTTTTAATTGGTTGACCTGCTTAATAAGTTCTTGCACATCCTCTTGCTGATCCTGCCAGCCTCTGAAATACCGGATATTAATTTCTTCGCCCGGTTTCAGAATAAACTTGTCGTGTAAAGCAATAAAATTAACGTAACCGCTATCCATAAGGTTAAGCGAGTCACTGCGGTTATCAGAATAATAATCTGTTTTGATATTTACATAAAACTGGTCCAAATCCCCTGAGTATCCGCCGTGGGAATAAGGCGTAAAGTTTCCGCAGAAAAAGTCCCTTGTTTCTGTGGGATAAGGGGCATTTTTATAGAGACTGCTAATCAGTCTGTATTTTGATTCGTGATGATTGGTGATATAAGCATTGTCTGCGTCGTCATATTTTTTTATCAGCAGAGAATCATTGCCAAGTTCAAGTATCGGGTATACCTCAATTTCGTGAGCTGTATTATCCATATTTTTAACCTGCATGTTTACAACAGCCAGCGAAGAACTGTAAACAAAGAAAGTCTCCTGAACGTGAACTCCTTTAAATGGTTCATATTCGAGTACTGCCATATCAGGGAAGGAAGCCGTAACAACAGGTTTCTTATGATAGTCTTCAATCCTTGTCACAACTACCTGATTTACCTTCCAGATGCAGTACAACTTTCCTGCCTGGTCCCCTGAATAATTAACAGGGTAGCAATCCGAATAGTAATCCATCTTATATCCTTTATCTCCATATAAACGGGATCTTTCCATTGCAGCCGTATAAGTTGTATATAGCGGGTCGTCTGCACCGGCATGGAGCCTAAGGTATTTGTTCCCCGGCTGCACAGATTGAGAGAATAAATTGACGGTGATTAAAAGAATAAAGGTAATTATAAACTTCATTTCATGTATCCTGTTCGGTTGATTTCATATTTAAACCAGGTCGATTAATTGTTAACCTGTAAGTCGATCATGAACCTTGCTATTATTCCCGCCCATATATATGTTTTATTCCAACCTGCCTGGTGATCGTCGGGACTATAGAACTCCCAAAACCAATGATCAGTTTCCAGCTGGTGGATCATATTTTCCATAACACGTTCAGCAAGTTCCCGGGCTTCCTTTTTATAGCCGTAATTAATAAGACCTCTGAATACAAGGTAATCCCACTGAACCCACACAGGACCATTCCAATATCCGATGGGATTATAATAACTATCATCGGCAGACAATGTAGGAACTCCATACTTCCGCCAGAACTCTGCAGGGTTTGTTAAATGCATCAGCAATGCATCTGCCTGCTGCTTATCCGCTACCCCGGCCCACAAAGCAAGAAAGGCAATTATTTCTTTTCGCTTCAGATCATCCTTAGATTTAAAAGTGAAACTGTGATCTTTTTTATTAATATTGTAATAGAAACCCGTAACAGGATCCCACATATATTTATTAATAAGTTTAGTTCTTTTTTCTGCATCCTGGTTCCAGTTCTCAGCATCATCGCTCATTCCCAGTTCTTTTGCCATTGCTGAAAGTGATTTCGCCTCGCTTACCAGCATCATATTACAATCAGCAGCCTCAAAGTTTGTCGGGTCGCCTACCTCGTCCCACACGGCCACTCTTGCATCTCTTACACATTCGAGCACAGCATTCGCACCCCATTCACAAAGACCATCATTATCCGAATCGCGGTTTCCCGTATAGTAGTTATAAAATTTCTTACCCGATTCATACGCCTGCTTCAGAAAATCCTTATCTCCGGTTACTTTATATATTTCCCAATTCTCCCAGTTAAACCAGGGAGCTGAGGTGGTCAGCTGCCCATTCTCCGGGATTGTTTCATTCAGGTACGGACCAGTCCTGTAGTTTATATAACCATCAGGCTGCTGCCTTTCTATGTAAACCCTTTGTGAGTTCATAGCCCCTGACGGGTCCATAAACACATACGCAAGCATTGTAAGGCTTTCATGGAATACCTGCCCGCCATAACCCCATCCCCATCTTGGTTCGCGCGAAAAAACATAGTAGTTAAATCTACACTCGCCTTCAGGCGGAAGCATACACTGTCTTATCAGTGAAAAAGCATTCCAGTAAAGAAGATTCATATCTCTGTTGCTGTTTTTCAGAGGCGGTATTCCGGAGTAAGCCTGTTCATCTTCAGCCAGGTAACGATTCAGATCATCATTCATCAATGTTCTGCACGATGATATGAGTTCCTCTGTTTGCTTGCCCTCTTCAACAACGCCGCGGGTCAGGTTAAACCCGGAAGATTTTCCGGCAGGGATATCAAATTCACGACTCAGAGCGATAATCTCCCCTTGTTCTACCGGGATATTCCTATTTAGTTTATCCTTTTTAATTGAATTAATTAATATTCCGCTTCCGGTATCTCGCTCTACTTCATATTTATCATACGTACCCCAGCTATCCGGTTTAGTATCAAACAATAACACGTCTCTTATATCAGATTGGAATGGGATGTCATGATCTTTCATCCAGCCATCCGGTAATTCCTTATGCATAAAAGCAACACCGGTACCGTTCCCGGTAATTTTTATATCTGTGAAGCTTTTGTTTTCATTTTGAATGAACGGGTAGACATTCAGTTTTATATTAAAAGGACTTTCATTGATTACCTTAACCCGTCGAATAGAAATCCTGGAACTATATACAAGAAAGTATTCCTCAACTCTCACATCTTTAAAAGGATAATAATAGAACTTTACCAGGTCGCTGTATGAAGCAGTAATAACGGGTCTGCTATAATATTGCTGCAGCCTGTCTACAACCTGTCCGTCCTTATTAAAAACTAACCCTATATTTCCTGCCTGTCTTGTTTCGAAGCTCAAACCTTTCTGAGGGTCAAACCACACAAACTGATACCCCTCATTCACTACATATTCGGATCTGCTGAGTGCTGCATTATATGTTGTATAAAGAGGATCCTTTTCTGAAACAGAAAGATCAGACAGAAAATTCTGTCCGTAAATGCCCGCTGCACCTGCTATCATTAGGATGAGTATTTGATATGTTTTTGTCATAGTTATTTCAGATTAACCTTTATTTCTTTTTCAATGTACTTATGGTCGCTTTTTTCGAACACGACCCGGATATCGTACACGTTATTGTGGAAACCGTCTAAGGTACCATTATCAACAGAATCAATGTTATCACCCGGAGCAAATACTTTCAGAATCTCCTCATTACCTGATCGTCCCTGCACTTTAACCTGGTATATATTTCCGTTAAGTCCTGCTGACAGAATCCTGAAACCTTCTGAATATTCCCCCACACGGGGATTGGTTTTAACGGGGAGTGCACATATGCCGTTTTTATAAAAGACATCCACCTCAGAGTTATTATTCACTGATATGCTAAGGTTAATGTAATCCTGTTGTCTTCCTGTCATTTTTTGAAGATTGATTAATTCACCATCAACGAGAACTTTGCTTATCATAGTCCCCGGAGGCAGGAAAGGTCTGAAATCAATATCCAGTTTTTTATTACCGGTATGCCTAAAGAAAAAAACTATTTTATCCGAAGTCCTGGTCATTCTGAAATTAAGTGTATGATCCCCGCACTTAATATTTTCAACTTTTATAAAATCCCAATCAGCAGGCAGCCGCGGCGACAATGTTAACTTGTGGTTAAGGGCGTCCGGTTTCAATCCCAGCATACCTTCAAGAACGGGCTGAAGTACCATAGTTTCCGACCAGCATTGATGAGGACACACCCCTGACGGAAGGTATTGTTCGCCATTCAGAACTTCCTCCACAAATCCAAGTCCCCAGTTTTTATAAACATTCAGGTTATCGAGTAAATGATTAAAACCCTGCAGGTAATTTCCATAAGTATATTCTGCAAGTGATGTCCATCCTGTAAACAGAGGCCAGATACTGCCGTAGTGATACCCGCGGGGATTGAACATAGGATTGCTCTCACTGATTATCCTCACTCCCCAATCAGCGGTAAACCCGTTCCCGGAATATGCATCAAGCACCGGGTAAGCCCTTTCATTATCAACCAGTCCAAAATACATTGGGACTGCAGGCAGCGCTGTCATTTGTGTATTGTAAGTATTATCAGGAAGAAGTCCATAATTATAAAATTTTTCGTCAGAATTCCAAAAATCATTATTCACGATTTTTTGTACTATCTCGTAATCGCTTCTATATTTTTCAGCTTCATCCGCATGTTTGAGTGCTTCAGCAATATACTGTGCCTCCTTAAGTGTTTCAGCCCAGCATCCAGCTAGGTAGAATGTCGTTTTCGAACCGAACAGCTCTCCTCCTTCTACCCATCCATGTCCGACATTGGTGTTCTCAATTAAGTGATCACCATCTGTATCAGTCGAATAAAGAAAATCGATAGCTTTTTTAATGTATGGCCAGCTATTCCTGATATAATTGATGTCCCCGGTCCATTTCAAATATTTTCCTGCGAGTATAATGTAGAGGGGAGTAGCATCTGCTGCATCATAATGAACTACTCCGCTTGTAGTGAGTTCATGAAAGATCTTACCGTTTACATCCTGGAACTTCTGATAAGTATCAAGGACATCCCGGATTTTTGAGGCATCACCATAATCAAGCACAGCCATTCCGCTCCATTCACCGTCACGGCCGAAATACCAGGCATAACCAGGACGGCCGCTTACATCCTGGTTTCCTCCCCAGCCGTGCGCGGTCGTTGAATATCCGGCAACCAGGGATTTACCTATACCGGGAGTATTTACAAAAAATCTGTCTGTACCGGTAAGTGCCCACCTGTACCCATCATTAAAATTTTTATCCGGAGTGGTGATTATCAGTGAGCTCGTCAGAAAATCATTGTAATACTTTGCTGTGTTTTCATAAACGGTTTGCGGAGAACTTATTGCCTTTTCAAAATAAAGGGCTGCCGCATCAAATCCTTCATCAGTACCAGCAACAATCAGGTCCAAATTATCATTCATTTTCATATCAAACTTCAAAAGAAAAGCGCTCTGAAGTTTATCGGTAGGGATTCCTTTAAACACTTTGCCGTCAGCAGAGAATCCGTCAAACTGTCCTGATAGCTTGTACACCGGAATTTTAGTCTGTCCCACAATTGTGTAGAACTCATTACTTTCATTCTTTATCACAAAAGCATTAAGTCCATCATCCCAGGTATAGTATAACGAGCCGAGGGCCTTATGCGAGTAAGGCCACATAAATCTTAAATTACTTTTAAATTTCACAATCAATTCGGCAGAATATACTCCTCTGTACTCATAATGAATTATTCCGGAAGGATTATGCCGATCGGAAGTTATCACCTCGGTAATGTAAGCGCGGGGAAACTTATAAATCCTGGTGAAAGATCCTGGTCTTACTTCTATCTGCGGTCTCTGATCATTAAACCAATATATTGTATCCCTGTAGGAAAACCTTACTCCGACATCATAATCCCTCAGAGCCATAAACGGATGAGTCCAGATTTCTGTTATTCCCCCTGTTTCCCTGCCCATGAGCAATATTCGTTCTCCGCCTGTATCCCATTCATTATCCGAAGCAAGTCCTGAGCTGATTATCAAGGAATCATTATTGTCTTTCCATCCCATCGCTGAATCTATTTTGATTTTTGAGGAAGTCTGCTGAAACTCAGTGACAGTGGGAGGTTTATAATTCCAGTAACGGATTTTAACACCATTTTTTACCCCTGCTAAATAATTAAGACAATTTCGCATAAACAATTCGAATTGAAGTCTGTTCTGATTACCCGGAGCAAAATATGCATACGTTCCGATACTCAGTACTTTTCCTTTTCCCGGGGAGTATTCAAGCATCAGTTTAGAGTTTTCTTTAAGTGTAATGTATGCCCAGTCGACGGCAACAACCTTTCCCAGAGGAACATTTGACCCGAAATAACCGACCTGCCTGACCACTCCGTCTTTAAGAGGCGCCCATATGTAAGCGCCGCCGTTTAATCCCTCAAAGACAGGATGAGTTCTTAGAGAATGGAGCCCGAGTTTCCTTCCATAGCCCTCATCAATAGCCTGAGCATATTCGACACCCGGGTCTTCTCTTTCAAGTCCTATGGGTACAGCCAGCCTCACAGCATCAAGTGACAGCAATAGTCCGCCGCCGTGAAGCACAAATCTGTTTATAATTTTAATGAAATCAGGGTTGTTTTCTTCATCTGACAGGTCGGATGAATCCGGTCTATGGTACCAAACAACCTTTAACTGATTAAGGATATCAGGATTTTTGACTACCTCACTAATGCTCATTTTAACGGCATCATACTGATTCTCAGACAGAAACCTGAATGCAGCATCAGATTCGGTACTGCTCTTTCCGTTGGTTAAAAACCCTATTTTATCAGGTTTATTTTCAGGAGCACGGGCGAATATGAGAATTGAGAAAAATGCTGCAAATAGGATAAAGTATAAAATCTTCAAATGGATGATCATTTGTTTTCCTCCGCTGGTACTGCATCCTTTACGCATCTGAAACCGATCGTCGAATTTCTTTCAAATCCTGGTGAAACCTGAAGAAGCATCTGTGTGCGGTTCAATGGCTGAGGACCGCCTTTAACATACCACCAGCTCGATGTGGGATTATAGTAGCTGCCGCCGCGCACGATTATAAATTTATAACTGCCGTTATCATAAACGTCATTAGTCAACTGCCGTGCATTACCAGTAAGATCAGCCACTCCCCATTTATTATCCCCTCCTGGAAATGCATTAACCTCAGAAAGTTCATTCACGGAATAATTGCATTTTGTTGAATCGAACCTGCTTCCCCATGGCCAGCTTAAAGTATCACCGCATTGTGCTGCATACTGCCACTCCATTTCTGAAGGCAGTCTTTTGCCTGCCCACTCAGCATAAGCTTTTGCATCACCAATCGATACATATACAACAGGGATATCTGCTGCACCATCGGGGTAATCCCGGTTTCGCCAGTTTTTCAGAAAGTTAGTTGTATCATCGGGCCTATAGTCTGTGGCATCTATAAACTTCTTAAATTCTTTATTGGTAACAGGATATTTATCCATAAAGAACCTATGCATTACGAATATAGAATCAGGATAATGCGGATAAGCAATAAATTCATCAGGAGTTTCTACTTTATATCTGATTCTTCCCCGGGGAATTTCTATCATTCCTGCCGGAACTTCGGTTGATTTTTTTGTAGGAATAATTTCACCGGTAAGCACCGGCATCCCTGAATCAAGTAAGACTATTCTTTCATCAATGAGTTCACCTTTGGTGAATAATTGTATAACAAATCTGCCTTCAGGAATATCGAACTGTTCCCTGAGTTTTACCACATTTTTGCCCGGACTATATTTTATAGGATTGTTTCCATATGAAGGACTGCCCGCACTGATCAGGATACTGTCACCTGAATCGGATGAAAATGACAGCTCATCACCCGTCATTTTAATATTCAGAAGTACAGGAAATTCGGCGATACATCCTGCATTCCCCTCCCTCCTTGTTCCGAGATATCCTCTGTTAAACGCATCTGTTCTGACAGGAATATAAAGTCCATCCTGCAATGTATCAGGTGCAATTTCGTTATGATTCCACAGATCAACAAAATGATAATTTTCTTCACTCTCTGCTTTAAATAAGGGACCGTCAAATCCTTCAGGAATAAGAGAAAAAATTGTGTAGATCTTTTTATTCTTACCCTTCCATTCATTAATCCAGATACTGTCCTTCAGAGTATTTATAAGCGGCGTCCATTCCCTGTTTGTAAATACAGAAGTATTCTCTCTCAGGATCATCAGGGCTTTACCAAGATACTTAAATTCCTCTTCCATCCATGGGGGTCTGGCAGGCGCCATCATATTGATTTCTACGCCATACCCATTAAAAAATGACACTGCGGTCTCCCTGTGCAGTCTTCCCTCATCCAGAGTCAGAACCCTGAAAATGGCAAATTCAGGTTTAATTAATTTATTAAGATTTAAGGGCGGCGGCATAAAGATAGCATTATGAACACGACCGGAAACAATACCAGGCATATCTTTCGGCACTGCCATACCTTCACTATACATTATAACACCTTCTCTCACACTATCGGCAGCATTCTGAAGGTCTTCACTCGAACTGCCGTAAGTATCAAGAACAATCCCGTCGGCATCTGTAGATCGGATCAGCCTTGATATTCCTTCGTAAAAATCCTCCTTGCGTGTACTCTGATCCCATGGATTGAAAGAGATAAAAAATTTTGTACCGATACTTTTTGAATAATCAGATAATTCTTTAAGTTTTTTCAATCCCCCCGGGAGGTCGGAGTAAAGATCCCACTGATTTCTCGGATCCATTCCCAGTGTGGGGAAAGTCGGCCAAAGACAGAATATATCATACTTTCCGTATAGATCATCAGAAGATCTTAAAAACTCTTTCAGGTGATACTGTCTGTCATCCTGATCGTAGAATTTACGATCCCACCCGAACAGCAAAGCTATTAGATAGGAATGCCTGACCCATTCCAGATCTTTCCTTTCAAAGAGTTTATTATCAAAGCTTTTCAGATCATAGAGGTACCTTTCCTGGAAAACAGTACGAAGTCCGTTCTGCCAGCTGCCTTTATAACAATCTATGTAGATATCATAATCGACATTTCCGCCGGGTTTCATTAAAGCTGAATATCTTCTGAATTCAGTATTATTCCCGCTCATTCTTCTTGCCAGGGCAAACACAGATAGAGAATCATTAATTTTAATTGCGGAATATCCCAGAGACCAGGCATTATCCGGCAATACGACACCTATTGAACCAAGTCCTGGTCTGAATATTTTCGAACTTGCTAAATTCCAGGGTTCGGAAGCAGTTATGTATATATGATGATCAGACTGCCCAAGCGGAACAAGATTCAGTATCTTAATGCTGGTATCAGATAGATTTGTCAGCGTCAAGTGAGCTTTCCATCCGGGAGAAAAATCCGGTTCTGTTTTAAGTGTTCCTGAAATACCGTTGGAGAAAATGAAAGTAATAGAATCATGATTTGCTGCCGCTTCACATGAGAGGGTATTCACCAGCTGATCATTTATTTCTAATGAAAGTAACGGAAGAGTGTCACTGAACGAATATGAAATTCCCGAACAGCTGATATCGGTTATGCTTAATCCGGCGGAAACATTGAATTCCACATTTTCCACTTCCTGGGCAAAAGCAGCAAATGAAATCATGGTAAATAATATGATGGCCTGTTTAAATTTCATTTCACAAGAGATAAGTTAAATTCATAATTAGTTTTTCCTGGTCACTTCAGAAAGACCATGCGTTTTGTCAATTGTTTTCCGCCGGCCTCAACCGAATAAAAATAAACACCTGATGATAGTCCGCCTCTTCCTGTGGAAATGTTATCTGCATCGAATATTATTTTGTGCCTCCCTGACTCTACTATATCATTCAATAAGGTTTCAACACGGCGTCCAAGTATATCATAAACGGTCACTTTTACATTTTCCCTCTGGGGGATCTGAAAAACAATATTAGTTGCAGGGTTAAACGGATTTGGATAGTTTTGAAACAGCTCAGGTTCTTCCGGAAAAATTAATCCTTTATCCCTGTCCTTTATTCCGGTATAATTAGTATAGTCAATAAGCATCCTCGCAGCGATTCCTGCCCATATATATGTTTTATTCCATCCGGCCCAGTTTTGATCGGGACTATATAATTCCCAGAACCAGTGATCGCTCTTCAACCTGTTTATCATATTTGACAGAACTCTCTCCATTAAATCCCCGGCTTTGTCAATATACCCGTATCTCAGCAGCCCTCTGAATACAAGATAATTCCATTGAACCCAGACGGGACCGTTCCAGTATCCCTGGTCATTGTAGTAAGGGTCGTCGGCAGAAAGTGATGGCACACCATAAGTTCTGTAAAATTCATCAGGATTATCCAGATGCGCAGCAAGCATTTCTGCCTGCTGGCTGTCAGCCACTCCCGCCCACAACGGAAGGAACCCGATAATTTCCTTTCTCTTCAGATCATCCGGAATATTATATGTAAAATCGTTATCGGTTTTATCTACGTTGTAATAAAAACCAGTCTGCGGGTCCCACATATATTTGTTTATGGAATCTTTCCTGCCTTCGGCTTCAGTTATCCAGTATTGGTATTCCTGCTGCTCACCAAGTTCACTTGCCATAAAAGCAAGTGAATTAGCTTCGCTGACAAGCATACAATTCAGGTCGAGACATTCAAACCCGGATGGCCATCCTACCTGATCCCATACAGCAGCCTGACCATCGCGTACAGATTCGAGAACGGCATGCCCTCCCCATTCACACAAACCGTCATTATCCGCGTCCCTGTTATTAGTCCAGAAATTATAGAAGTCTTTACCTGAGAGATAAGCCTCCATTAAGAAGTCGTCATCATTACTGATTTTAAAAAGTTCCATGTTCTCCCAGCTGAACCATGGAGCTGATGAGGTAAGCTGGCCGTTATATGGAATAGTTTCATTGAGATAAGGACCTGTCCTGTAATTTATGTAACCATTGGCCTGCTGCCTCTCAATATAAACACGCTGCGAATTCATTGCACTCGCGGAATTCATAAAGGCATATGCCAGCATTGAAAGGCTTTCATGAAATACCTGACCTCCATGTCCCCATCCCCACTGCGGCTCTCTTGAAAAAACATAGTAGTTATATGAACATTCCCCTTCCGGAGGCATCATACATTGTTTCAATAGGTTGAAACAGTTCCAGTACAGCATTCTGTAATCAGCATTGCCTGGATTGAATTCGGGGATATTGCTGTAGGCAGTTTCATCGGCATTAATAAACTTCTGCAGATCCGTCAGTTTCAGATCCCTGCAGCTGCTGATAAGTATACTTATATCTGAAGTATCTGCCGCAGTTCCCCTTATAATCCTGATACCGGATGATTGTCCCGGACCGATCACAAGGTTTTTTTGAAAGGCCGCAACTTTAATACTTCCTGGAGGAATCTCGTCACTTAAACTCTGGTTCTCTATATCCGAAAGAAAATAAGAAGATGAGTGATGAATATTTCCCTGTTCGATCGTATGACCGCTTAGATTTCCGGATGCATCTTTGGATAGAACAACATAACCATAAGTACTATCAGGATCCAGATTCTGATCAAGGTATGCATTGCCGTTAATATCAGCCTCAAGCAGGTCATATCTACCTGGGGATGAAGCTGTTCTTCTATAAATGTTATAAAGGTACCCCGAAGTGGGGGTCCAGGTAATAACTGCCGAAGTGTTTCCGGATGAAAAATTCACATGGAAATTCTGCGGGAGAGGCGGAAATGAAGAATCTGCAAGCTGAATATCTGTCCTGACTCCCATAGGAGCAGGAAGATTCTGTATTACGTTCGAACTTATACCCTGCTCGTTAGAGGCAATGCATGTAAAAATAACTTTAAATGAATCACCCACGGCTGCCGGCGGGTTTTGAAAATTACCGAGTTCGCATCCCTGGTACCCGTTGCCGGGAATATTGGGATCGGGATCGCCCCACTTCGGAGCATCTTCAGTAAGAATCTCATCCTCATTTCCGTTATGCAGAATTACCTGCTGTGCTGATGGTGGAGTATGAAGACACGGAGTTCCGTCGCTGTGAGTTACCGTCCCCCATTCTACGCAATAATTTGTCGAAGGTGTTCGATGTTTAAAATTATATCCTCCCTGTAAATCGCTGTAAGCCCCATATGAATCCGGAGATGAATCTATGAGGTAAACATCTGATAGATCCTCCTCGTAAGGTATATTGTGTTCGATAGTCCAGCTGTCGGGAGGTTCCTGGTGTCTGAATATAAATGCATCAGACTCGGGGGTCAGAAAAACATTATTGATGCTTCCGGTTTTATTAAAGAAGAAGGGATACACACTTAGGGAGACAACTGAATCACCTTCGTTCACTATTTTAATATCCTGAATCGCAATTCCCGATGAGTAAACCACGAAAAACACAGTGGCAAGGATATTATCGAACGGATAAAAACTGTACTTTACCAGGTCGCTGTACGAAGTCCTTATTACCGGCTGCTGAGAGAAATCCCTGAGAAAATATTTAACCTCATTACCGCGTTTGAATGCCAGGCAGATGCTTCCACCGTTGTCGGTCTCAAAGTTCACACCGTCATTATCATTAAACCAGGAAAATTGATATCCTTCATCGATAATATAAGATGACCGTTCAGCAGCGGCGGCATAAGTAGTGTAGACAGGGTCCTCACGTGCAGCGGAAAGGTTCGAAAGAAAATTTTGCCCGAAAATATCCGCAAAAATTATGACTTCAATAAACAATATTTTACGTAGTGACTGCATATTATTTAAGCAGCACAAGTTTCTTAGTCTGATTGAAATTGTCTGTTTCCAGGCGGTAGAAATAAATTCCGCTTGCCAGTTTCTGGTCATGCATATTCTTGCCGTCCCATAAAATATCGTAGGTGCCGGCTGACTTTACGTCATCAAGCAGTTTCGCAACAAGTCTTCCGAGTATATCGTAAACCTTCAGTCTCACTTTTGCTAATTCGGGAATAGTGAATCGAATATCAGTAGATGGATTGAAGGGATTCGGATAATTCTGGTAAAGTTTAAAATCACCGGGAAGACTATTAAATAAATTTTCCTTTACTCCTACACCCTGAAGCTCATGGGCAAGCTCTACTGCTTTGTAATAATCAAGCGCATAGTACCACCAGTCGTTTAGAATACTGTCTGTTACTCCGGTGAACCTGGGAATATGACTAAACCACCACCTCATATACCCCAGCTGTCCGCATCCCCATTCACTGCAGTTAATTGTTCTTGTCTGGTTTAACAGGTATGGAAATCTCTTCCAGTTATCAGCATACGTAATTACATTTGTTGAATTGGAGTAATCATAGTCGGAAGTCCCGTTGGGAGGAAAATGAATATTTCCCACATTTGCCTTGCCGGGATTATCCCTATTAATCCGGGTAAAGATTTCCCAGTTATTGGGATCATTCGATTGATTGTTCCATCGCCCGAAAGCATGCCAGAGTGCACTTTCAAACCTGTGTCCCACACTATGCATTGCTTCAGCGACCCCCCTTTCATAATTCCAGCCCATAATAGAAAGGATCTTTTCCAACCCGGGGTGAGGCAGCGGCGGAGCGTTCCACCAGAATGCCCCCGGTCCGGCAAGGATCGATTCATACATCCCTCCGAAAGGGAAGGCATAAACCCAGACTTCATCGATATCCCCGTTATTTCTTTTAGTATCAAGGTCGTAGAAATCAATCATACCGTTATAATCATAATGTACTCTTCCCTGGGTTTCAGCGATATTTTTCAACTCTGTATAAAGCGTGTAGGAGTTTTGAAAGTAGTAAGCGATGGTATCAAGGCTCATATAAGTACTGTCGATCATTGTAAATATATTCTGATCCTCATGGAATTCAGCTATTTCAAAATTCACAGTACTATCGCTTACATTCATGAATTCCTGCCTGAGCTGGGTAACCATTGTATTCGGGTCGGTCCAGTTCCATTTCTGATGAATTCTGATGTTGCCGAACTGGGGGATAATGGGGTCCTGGATTATTAATGCAACCTTCACAGTCTTAAGAGGTGCATTCTGTGACTGAAAGTCATTTAAAACCTGCACTTCTGCGGTTCCTGACAATGAACCGCTTTCAGTAGATACCGTTACTTCGGTACTGCCGAGGCTAACACCTGTAAGATTTCCACCGCCATCAACCGTCGCGATAGAATTATTGCCGGTGTACCATACCAGCGGTTCATTAAATTCATAATCAATTATATTATTATTTTCATCCAGAGGTTTTGCAGAAAGTTTGAGTGTAGTACCCGGAAGAACTTTAGGAGGATGCGGGGTTATATAAAAAGAGGTAAGTGTAATGTCACGTGATAGAGTCCATTCTCCAAGGTATATAGTGCTATCTTGTTGATTATCGGCGGTTAATCTGAATACCTTTGCAGTGAATTGATCAGTAGTCACAGAATCCCATTGAAAAGCTTCATAAGATCTTGAATTCGCAAGCAGCCTGTATGAACCGCTTTGATTTTCAAGATCTGAAAGGTTATCCGCTGATTCAAGAGACCATTCACCGGAAGTCCAGAAAAAGACTTTGCTTTTTGAAATCTCTATCAGCGTGTCGAATTCGAGAGTAACAGAAAGTGATATTTCCTGGTTCACACCAGCATCAGTATACGGATTACCATCAAATATTTTATCGATTGTTCCGAAGCTCAGAGATGGGTCGGTTGCAGCGGATGCAGTTGAATCATTCAAAGCCGCAAGAATATCAATAGGCCGGTCGATTTCTATCTGCCCGGTTGATGTATCCGTATATGCTGCCGTAATTATTAAGCTTAATAATGCAATCATAAAAACCCTGGTCATATTTTTTCTTCCTTTCTGTCCATATAGTTATTTTTCCCCTGTGCAATCATATTTTTAGAAGCAATCTTTTTTAACACTTCAGCACCAGTTTCAGCGGTAAAATCTTTCTGCGGCCCGGCAAGCATTTCGAAACCGACCATAAACTTTTTGATTACTGCCGATCTCAGAAGCGGCGGATAAAAATGATAATGAAAATGCCACCCGGGATATTCCTTATCGTCGGTCGGAGCCTGGTGAATACCGGCCGAGTAAGGGAATGAAACACTGAAAACTTTGTCATAAACAGAAGTTATTCCTTTCAAAATCTCCGCTAATGATTTTTTTTCTGCTGCGGAAAACTCTGAGATATTTTTAATATGCCTTTTGCTTACTATCATCGTTTCAAAAGGCCAGATACTCCAGAAAGGGACTACTGCAATAAAATCATCGTTATCTATAACCAGTCTCTCCCCTAATTCTGTTTCGAGCCTGAGATA
>DATFVA010000601.1:0-2703 GCA_035260565.1 Ignavibacteriaceae bacterium
AGGGAGGCGCTTCAGCTAATATAGCGATATGCGAAGTCATAAAGTTTCATATTGCTGAAGATATTTTCAGGGACGGTATAATTCATCCGGATTTAATTGATCTTGCTGCAAGGATGTCGGCAAACTTTTATTGTCGGGCAAGTGGCGACGCAGTATTTGAGGTAGAAAAACCAGGTCTTAAAAAAGGTATAGGTTATGATATGCTTCCCGATTTTATAAGAAATTCGGATATCTATACCGGCAGCAGTTTGGGGAAACTTGCAAACATTGAGCAAATTCCGGCGGATGAAGAAGTAACTGAATTTATAGCTGGATATGAGAATAAAGAAATTAATTCTTTCGAACCGACCCTGGAAGCTTTTTACAGGTACCTTCGGCACCGTGATTTTGAGAAGATGCTTAAATCAGCTCTCGAATTAAAAAAACAAAAATATAGAAAGAGTAAAATGCTGTTTGAGCTGACTGCTAAATGTGCACTTGAAAAGAATGATATACAGTTTGCATGGAAAACAGCTTTATACGTTGACAGAGAAGATTAATTCCGGGAGTTGAAATTGGAAAAACCCTTATGGATACCATCCGAAGAAAGAGTTTCTCAATCTAATCTCACAGCATTTACAAGGTATGTAGAAGAACTGCTGAATAAAAAAATTTCTTCATACGGGGAACTTCATCATTGGTCAGTAACGGATATTGAGGAATTCTGGAAGTCTATCTGGATTATATCCGGTCTTATACACTCAAAACCTTATAAACGTATATTAAGCGGAACAGGAATGTTTGGTACTAAATGGTTTGAAGGTGCTGAGCTGAATTTTGCTGAGAACCTTTTACGCCACAGGGACGAACACACAGCATTGATCAGTTCAAGGGAAAATTCATCCACAATCAGGATGACCTATTCTGAACTTTACAAAACAGTTGCCGCGCTTGCTGAATCTTTCAGAAAAATGGGCATTAAAAGAGGGGATAGAGTAGCTGGATTTGTCAATAATATTCCTGAATCTATAATAGGGATGCTGGCAGCCGTTAGTTTGGGAGCATTATGGTCATCGTGCTCCCCGGATTTTGGTCATAAAGGCGTTCTTGATAGATTCGGACAAATTCAGCCTAAGATATTACTTGCCATTGAAAGTTATTATTATAATGGCAAATTAATAGACTGTACTGAAAAAATTGAAGCAATAAGAAAAAGTATACCTTCTATTGAAACTACAATACTGATCAAAAGATTTAATGATTTTAACGGGGTTTTATCATCAGATACAACTTCCGTTAATATTGATAATTCTTTTTATTTTAATGAGTTGATATCTGATACTTCAGATCAATTGGAGTTTGAACAAGTACCATTCGATCATCCTGTTTATATTATGTATTCTTCCGGTACCACCGGGATTCCTAAGTGCATAGTTCATGGTGGCGGAGGTACGCTGCTCCAGCATTTTAAAGAGCTGGTTTTGCATACAAATCTCAGGCGTGAAGATGTGATAACATATTATACCACCTGCGGCTGGATGATGTGGAACTGGCTGGTAAGTTCACTGAGCGTGGGAGCAAGCATTTTTTTATATGATGGGAGCCCGGTATTCCCAAACAGGAACTCACTCTGGAAGAAGATTGAAGAGGAAAAAATTTCAATCTTCGGTACAAGTCCTAAATTTTTAACGATGATACAGAAATCAGGTCTTATCCCTAAAGAAAGCTTCGACTTATCCTCTCTTAAAATAATACTCTCTACCGGATCTCCTCTTTCGGTTGAGAATTTTAAGTGGGTCTATGAAAATGTTAAAAATGATCTCCAGCTTTCCTCCATTTCAGGCGGTACGGATATCGTTTCCTGTTTTATGCTCGGTAATCCGAACCTTCCTGTTTATGCCGGCGAGATTCAGAGTAAAGGGCTGGGTATGAAGGTTGAGGCCTTTAATGAAAAAGGCGAATCTGTGATAGAACAGAAAGGCGAACTTGTCTGCACAAAACCATTCCCCTCAATGCCGGTATATTTCTGGAATGATCCTGAAAGATCCAGGTACAGGGCAGCTTACTTTGACCATTACCCTGATGTGTGGAGACATGGCGACTATATTAAAATTACCGAAAATGGGGGAATAATCGTGTACGGCAGGTCTGACGCTACATTAAATCCGGGGGGAGTAAGGATAGGCACTGCCGAAATTTACCGTGTTGTTGAAGCAATGGAGGAAATAACCGACAGCCTGGTGATAGGACAAAATTGGAGGAATGATGTTAGAATTATCTTGTTTGTTGTCCTTAAACAGAACCATGTATTGAATGACAAACTTATTGATAAGATAAAAGATACGATCCGTAAGAATGCTACACCGAGACATGTACCCGCGAGGATTGTTCAGGTTAGCGATATACCAAGGACTATAAGCGGTAAAAAAGTAGAGCTTGCTGTCACCAGAATAATACACAATGAAAAAGTAGAGAACCGCGATGCACTTGCTAATCCTGACTCCCTCGACCAGTTCAAAAAGGTAATCCCTTATTTATCTGAATAGATCAGATATAAAGTGCACTTCCAAAATCCCTTCTGTGTCTGAGAGTTATTTCATTTTCCTCACCGAGGTATTTGAAGATTGCGATGCAGGCTTTTCTTGCTCCGTCATCATCGAGACTTCTGTCTGTCTTAATAACATCAATGAATTTATCCAGGGCCGCATCAAAATTTTTCTTTTT
>DATFVA010000602.1:0-3039 GCA_035260565.1 Ignavibacteriaceae bacterium
TAAAAGAAAAAATAAATTCAGGGGCAATTCCCGTAAAAAAAGCCGTCAGAATTGCTATTCAAATAGCAGAGGGAATCAATTCAGCGCATAACAAAGGGATTATTCACAGGGATATAAAGTCGCAGAATATAATGATTAAGGGAGAAGATAAAGTTAAAATCATGGATTTTGGGCTGGCAAAAATTTCGGGGAGCACTCAGATAACAAAAAGCGGTTCAACGCTGGGCACAGCGGCGTATATGTCTCCTGAACAGGCTCAGAGTCAGGATGCCGATGAACGTTCTGATATTTTTTCATACGGTATTGTCCTTTACGAAATGCTTACCGGCACTCTCCCTTTCAAAGGAGATTATGAATACGCTTTGATCTATTCAATAATTAATGAAGAACCTGATGAGATGGTATTGGTAAACAATGCCGTGTCTGAGCAGCTTCGTAAGGTTGTGCTTAAATGTCTCCATAAGAATAAAGAAGAAAGGTATGCTTCCTTCAATGAAGTCTTAAAGGATTTAAAAAACTGCAGCATGGATGAGGGCTTCACTCTTCCCAATGAGGAATTTCCGGGGGAAATGACTCTTGTAAAATCTTTCATCCCGCAGAACGGAAGCAATTTTACCGGCAGAGAACATGAAATGAAAACTCTTACTGCTTTGCTCGAGGGCTGCAAAAGGAATACAGGTTATACGGTATTTATCAGCGGTGAACCCGGGATAGGAAAAACACAGCTTATATCAGCCCTGGTAAATAATCATGCAGCGGAAGGATTGAACTTTCTTTACGGAAGATGCCTTTTTAAGAATGAGGGAGGACTACCTTACCATCCTTTTGTAAGTGCCGTGAACAATAGTCTTTTTTCGAGTCACGGACATTTTATTTCCGCAATAACGACACTTGCCGAGAAAAATAATATCAATATCTCCAATAAACTTTCCCAGATAAAAACCTTTCTTAATATTTCCGGAGAATATTCAAAAAGCATTATGCATAAGGAGCAGTTATGGGAAGCTGTACTGACGATGTTTATAACAATAGCATCGGAGAAACCCCTGATACTGATTTTAGACGACATCCAGTGGGCTGATAAGACTTCCATCGGTTTACTAGCATATCTTGCCAGGAATATAAAAAACCTCCCGGTGTTGCTGGTTGGACTTTACCGTCCGCCCGAGATAGCAATGGATGATACCGATCTGATTGATACGATTCGTCAACTGCGTATAGAAGATGCAGCTTCCAGGATTGATCTGCTCAGGCTGTCTGAGAAAGATACCCTGAACGTCATTAAAAAATTACTCGGTGAAAATGGAGTAGATAAAAAAATTGCATCCGAAATTTATCGTCAAAGCGAAGGCAACCCTCTTTTTATATATGAACTTACCCGGCTAATGAGGGACAAAAATGCAATAAGGAAAGGGAAGAATGACGCATGGGTATATGACGAAGAAGCATCGCTCACTACCATTAGTGATAAAGTGCAGGATGTAATAAAGCAGAGAGTGGACAGGCTGGATAATGAGTCAAAAGAAGTTCTTCAATTTGCAGCCTGCCAGGGTGAATATTTTCAGTCATCCGTACTGACCGACTGCCTTAAACTGGATAAAATATCATTGTTAAAAATGCTGCAGCACCTTGAAAAGGAATATAACGTCATTCACTATGAAAATAAGAATTACAGGTTCGATCATATTTTAATAAAAGATGTATTGTATGAATCGATTCTCCCCGAACTCCGGGAGGAATATCACAGGCTAATTGCAGATTCATTGATAAAATCCTTCGGCTCCAAAGATGAATATGCTTCCGTGATTGCGCATCACCTTATTTCAAGCGGCTCTGAGGAAGAGTCGGTTAAGTACCTGCTGACTGCCGCCAAAGCCGCGCGAGAGCTTTACGCCGTAGAAGAGGCCTTCTCTTTTTATAAGAAGCTTATAAAAATAAATAATGAATCGGGACTGGATGCAGCAAGCAGAAAATCAATGGATGAGGGGCTGGGGGATATAAACCTGTTTACAGGGAACCCCGACGCAGCCCTCACTCATTTCACCAGGTTTTCAGAGCTGGTGAACGACTCAGTTGATGTTAACGGTAAAATCAGGGCTCTCAGAAAATCAGCTGAATGTTACAGGATAACAGGTAAACTGAACGAAGCCGAAGAGATGTGTACAAAAGCCATAAGCACAGCTTTTGAATCCGGCAGCACTGTTGAAAAAATAGAATCGCTTAATACTCTTGCTTCAGTATACGCAAGCAAGGCCGATTATGAGAAAATGATCCAGGTATCTAATGAATCTATTGTTTACTGCAAGGAGAGAAATGACGATAAGAATTTATCGGTCTGTCTCGGAAACCTGGGAACCGCATACTGGCACCTAGGCAATTATCCTGCAGCTTCACAGCAGCTTAATGAAGCAGCTTCAATACAAAGGAATATAGGAGATATCAGGGGGTTATCTACAACTCTTAATTTCCTTGCTCTTGCACAGTTAAAACAGGGAAGTTTTGAGGATGCCCTGAAAGCCGGATTTGAATCGATTGAAATAAAAACAAAGATAGGTGACGGCCAGAAAATACCCGGAGGATTGAATGCAATAGGCGATATTTTCAGAGAAATAGGTGATGTGGATAAAGCTATCGAGTACCATGAAAAATCTCTTTTACTAGCCACAGAATATCATAATAAAGGATCAATATGTGATAACCTGAGGGACCTTGGCGAGGATTATTTCCTTAAAGGAGATATGGAAAAGGCCCTGGAGCATTATACTGAGGGTTTGGAAGTTGCTTCATCATCGAAAATAAAATGGTACGAGACCCGAACCCTGATTTCATTCTCGGAATATTACCTTAAATCCGGAAACCTCTCTGAGGCAGCCAGGTATATTGAGACAGGACTTCAACATTCCTATGATATAGGAGCAAAGGATCTGATAATAGAGGCTCTCTGGAATAAAGCTAAAATTCATACATGCAAAAATATGCTGTCAGAAGCAGATGAATTATTCCAGGCAGCCATTGCAAATGCCAGGGTAGTGGGACACC
>DATFVA010000603.1:0-5012 GCA_035260565.1 Ignavibacteriaceae bacterium
GTTGGAATGGGAATAAACTTCGGCAGTACCCTATTTTTGAAAGATTATGTTAACCAGATAGCAGGTTATGATGAACTCGGAAGTTTCAGCTCATCTGTTATTTTTTCGGGTGAATATGATTACGCAGTTACGCAATCATATGATCTCGGACTTGAAGTCGGCTACCTGCTCAATTCGGTCACCTTCAGTACTTTTGGTACATATGATTTTTCCTATCATATAATTATGCCGACAGTTACTTCCTATTACGTCATACGGGGTGAAGGATATAACTTTAAATTCGGAGGCGGTATCGGACCACGTTTGGTAAGCGCCGATGAATCTCTTCCTGCAACGCCATCAGCTACTAATTATACATCTACCGGGTTCGGGTTTTTGCTGCGGGTTGCAGGTAATACACGTCTTGGTGATAACTTTTATGCCTACATCTCGGGTGATCTAAGATATGATCTGAACGGCGAGCCGAAAAACGGCGATAAATATCTTATGAATAATGCCACACACGAGAAGGTCAATCTTGATACTTTTTCAGCCGGCGTTAGTCTTGGTGTAACTTTCACATTTTAGGAGCTATGTGTGAATATACTTGATGCGATATTACTCGGTATCATCCAGGGGCTGACAGAATTTTTACCTATAAGCAGTACAGGACATTTAACAGTTGCCGGAAAACTGCTGAACCTTATATCTCCTGATAAACCGCAGGAGTGGACGGCTTTCATTGCCGTAATTCAGCTCGGTACAATGCTGGCAATACTTGTCTATTTCTGGAAAGACCTCGTTCAAATACTGATCTCTTTCTGGAAGGAAAATGTGAGCCGGAGGGTTGCTTTTTCCGGCCAGTCATTCCAGTCAAGGACCGGGTGGTTTATCATCGTCGGCACTCTTCCCGTTGTTTTTATCGGGCTTATATTCAAACATGCAATCGAAGGCGCTTTCACGAAGGATCTATACGTGATTGCGATAAATCTAATAATCTTTGCAATCCTGCTGGCTATAGCTGAAAAATTCGGTAAACGTGTAAAGACTGAAAAAGATCTTTCACTATTTGATTCACTTTTTATCGGCATCGCCCAGGCCTTCGCACTGATACCGGGCGCTTCAAGATCGGGGACTACAATTACCGGCGGATTATTCAGGGGACTGAAGAGAGAGGATGCAGCACGCTTTTCGTTTCTATTAAGTATTCCGGCAGTATTGGCAAGCGGACTGCTGGAACTTTACCAGTCATTAGATATCCTGAACGGTACTATGTGGATAAACCTTATAATCTCAACTTTGGCAGCCGCAATCAGCGGTTACCTTGCAATAGATTTTTTACTAAAATACCTGAGAAAACATTCGACTTACATTTTTATTTATTACAGGATATTTGCAGGTATAATTATTCTTATTCTTATCGGATATAATATTATTCAACCATAGGAGAATATCATGAGAAACATTATAATCATTGCTGTTCTTGCATTGTTCATAGGCTGCAATCAAAAGAGTATGGATGAAGAAAATAATCAATCAACAACAAATAGTGAGACTCAAAAAGTGGAAACTAAAAATGACACTATGACCGTAGCAGTTTTTAATACGAACATGGGAAAATTTGAAGCCGAACTCTATCCCGATAAAGCACCGAAGGCCGTTGAGAACTTTACCGGTCTTGCAGAAAAGAATTATTATAAAGGCGTAATTTTTCACCGTGTTATCCCGGGTTTTATGATACAGGGCGGCGACCCTACCGGATCAGGCAGAGGCGGACAGAGTATATGGGGAAAATCGTTTGAGGATGAAGTTAATACCGGACTCATATTTGATTCACCAGGAGTACTTGCAATGGCAAATGCCGGCCCAAATACAAACGGCAGCCAGTTTTTCATTACCGTTGCCCCTACTCCTTGGCTTAATGGTTATCATACAATTTTCGGTAAGATCATCAGCGGTATGGATGTTGTAAATTCTATCTCAACTGTTCAGCGCAATGCCCAGGATAAACCGCTTAAGGATGTTGTAATCCAGGATATAAAGATAGAAAAACGTACCGGTCAATAATATCCGGTAAATAATATTGTTGGTAAATTCACCTCGCGGCTCAGGTCTCTGACCTGAGCCCACATCAAACTAACATATTGTAACTCATCTTCTTTTGCTTTCTATAGTCCGTTGAACTTCTGATTAAAAAACTTTATAATGTATTCAGTAAAAAATAATTTCTTATCCTTTCCGTAAAGTAAATTTGACCCAGCCTGCCTTTTTATCAGTACTGTTTAATAATTAAACAAATTTCGCTCAAAATACGTGTTGAACCGTCCATGAACCGTCCTTTCTACCATGTAACCCCGGTCTAAATACTACCCTTTCCCTGGTTAATGTCAGACCAGCAGGCTCTGTTTTATTCCCCGATTTGGCCCGGCGATTGCATTAATTATCAGGGGTAACTATAATAGCGATCTATATTTAAGTTTTTTATACTTTATTCAATGAAACAGGAAGAATTTTTCTCCTCCCGCTGGGCTCTTATAATTGCAACGATCGGTATTGCTGTAGGTACAGGCAACATCTGGCGCTTCTCAAGGATTGTCGCCCAGAACGGAGGCGGTTCATTTCTTATCCCCTGGGCAATATTCCTTCTTATCTGGTCGGTTCCATTAATTATCGCTGAATTTGCACTCGGTAAATCGGCAAGGTTCGGACCAATAGGCGCAATCGCCAAAACAGCCGGCAGAAACTTCGGCTGGATGGGCGCTTTTATAGTGTTTGTATCAACCGCTATAATGTTCTATTACTCCGTTGTAACGGGGTGGTGTCTGAAGTATTTTTTGTCTGCGTTATCCGGCAGCCTGTTTGATGCAGCTGATAATCTTAAGTACTGGGAAAATTTCTCTTCCGGCTACCAGCCTTTAATCTATCATTTCATTTCTATGGCTTTTGTTGCCGTTGTTGTCTACCGTGGAATTACTAAGGGCATAGAAAAAGTAACAAAATTTATGGTGCCTGCCCTGCTGATCATACTGGTGATTTTATTTGTAAGGGCAGTCACTCTTCCAAATGCAATAGAAGGAATAAAATATTTCTTCACTCCCAAACTCGATGTAATACTCGATTATAAAGTCTGGCTGAATGCATTGACTCAGAATGCATGGGATACAGGTGCAGGGTGGGGACTAATTTTAACCTACGCCGTCTATATGAGAAAGAAAGAGGATATTTCATTAAATGCCGCCCTAATCGGGTTTGGAAATAATTCTGTATCTCTGCTTGCGGGAATTACAATATTCTCAACTGTGTTTTCACTTAGCTCGGTTGATGCAATGACACAGGTTTCACAATCGGGTCCTGCAAATACAGGATTAACTTTCATCTTCCTCCCACTGCTATTTTCAAAAATGTCGTCTAGTTATTTAATCAATGTCTTCTTTGCGTCAATATTCTTTATAGCTTTGTTCTTTGCGGCTGTAACTTCTTTAATCTCAATGGTGGAACTGGCAACAAGGACATTCATCGATTTTGGTCTCAGGAGAAGAAGGGCGATTATAATTGTGGCTGCAGCAGGTTTCTTATTCGGCATCCCATCAGCATTGAACCTTGATTTCTTAACGAACCAGGACTGGGTATGGGGAGTGGGATTGATATTAAGCGGCGCCTTTATTTCATTCTCAATTATAAAATACGGCGCAGATAAATTCAGAACTGAAATAATTAATGGATACGGAAGTGATGTTAAAATAGGAAAATGGTATAACTTTGTGATAGGAATATTAATACCTATCCAGGTAATTGTATTAATTTTGTGGTGGCTGGTTTCTTCGGTCGGCTGGGATCCCGAATGGTGGAACCCTTTTCATATCGAAAATGCAGGGACCGCAATTTTTCAATGGGCACTTATTTTAGTCCTGTTTATATCATTTAATAGGCTGATGGTCAAGTATACTTTAAATAATAGAAAAGAAGACTGATGGAAATATCAGGTGTAATAACTCTGATTGCAGTTACAGGACTCGTTTGGGGAGGACTTGCATTCTTCCTTTCGCGGGCGGTGAAATACGAAAAAATTAAAAAGGCAAATGGCGAAAAGTAAAATAAAGGCTCCTTCAATTCTGAATGTTTCCCAAGATCTAAAGGCGGGCAGGATGCGTCCTGTTTATTATTTATTCGGTGAGGACACATTCAGCCTGGATAAAACTATAAAAGAAATAGAAAAATCGGTTGAACCATTTATATCATCTGATTTCGATAAAGAAATTATTTATGCGGATGATAAGAACCTTACGGATATTCTTTCTATAGCTTCTTCGTTTCCCTTTGGTTCAGAAAAGAAATTCATCCTGGTTAAGGAATTCGAAAAAGTTAACAATAAGAAAAATCTTACAGGTTATATAAATTCACCGGCTGAATTTACTCATCTCGTGCTGGTTCATAACGGAGCTATTTCCGGTCTGGCATCGGAACCGTACAAATCCCTGCTTGCGCAAAATTTCCTTTATGAAGCTGTTGAATTAAAAGGAAATCACCTTGTAGAATGGATAGTTCAGTACACCAGGGAGAACGGCAAGCATATGTCGCAGGAAGTTGCTTCAGTGTTTGCTGATATGGTAGGCGAGAACCGGAGCTTGATTGAAACTCAGCTTGAAAAGGTTTTCATTTTCCTCGGGGATAATAAGGAAATTGATATTGAAAGCATAGAATCATTAGCAGCTAAGTTCAAAGAATATAACATTTTCGATCTGCAGGATGCTCTTGCGGCAAAGAATAAACAGTCATCATTTAAAATTGCATTCAATCTGCTGGAGAAAGGGACTGAACCCGTATTTATTATTCATATGCTTACCCGGTTCTTTACTGGTATTTTAAGAATTAATGAACTGAAAGCTTCAAATACACCGGATATGCAGGCTGCAAGGATAGTTGGAACGCATCCTTTTTATCTTAAGAAATTCTATAGTGCCCGTGCATTATACAGTGATAAGCAGCTAATAAAAATCTCGCGTGCATTGCTTAATGCCGATATCTCTGTAAAA
>DATFVA010000604.1:0-19182 GCA_035260565.1 Ignavibacteriaceae bacterium
ATACCTTTGCCTATGGTAGTGGCAACGCCTACACCAAAAATAAAGGCAGCAGCAAAGTTGAAGAATGCAGCCCAGGTTACAGCCTGGCCGGGAGTTAAAACCCTTGTGGATACAACTGTGGCAATAGAGTTGGCGGCATCATTCATCCCATTATAGAAGTCGAATACAAGTGCCAGGAAAATGATGATTAAGGCAAATTCCATATTATGTATTCTTTATGAAAAGACTGATTAGCAGATTAGCAGTTGACTGACATCTATCTGAAGTATTCTCAAGAATTTCGAGGACCTCTTTTCTTTTAATAATTTCGATAGCGTTTTTTTCATTTTCAAAGAGTTCTTTAATCGCCTGGCGGTAAATATTATCTGCCTCGGATTCAAGGACCTTCACAGCTTTCATTTCATTCACACGCTTTACTTTGAGATCCTGGATAGCGATACCAAGTTCCTCAACCTGCTGAACTATTACAGATGACAATTTATCGGCATATTTGATGCGGCTTTTAATATCAAACGTTTCAATCCTGCTTGTAGCACCAAGAAGCATATCGCTTATATCGTCAAGCCTTTTTATGAGCCCGAAAATATCCTCCCTGTCGAACGGGGTGATATAGGTCTTATTCAGACGCTTTACGACCTTTGAAGTTATCTCGTCGCAGCGCAGCTCAAGCGGTTTGATCTTAAGAAGCAAATTCCTGTCAATATCCTCAGAGGAGAACATCTGGTAGGTAATTTTAGCCATTTCCCCTATATGGGTAATCATCTCTTTGAAATTATCGAAGTACTTCTCTTCCTTCGGCAGTAGATTTTTGAACATTTTGTTCCCTCATCTCTTTAGAATAACAAAGATAAAAAATAATATTCTATTAGAGAAATCCAGTTGATACGTATAAGTAATAGCTGAAATTATTTTGCAATTAATTCTGACAAGTTGTATAATATGTTATATTTAAATTGTTAAGTGGTGACTTCAACCTAAACCGGGGAGGCGTTATGCGAAATGGTCTTTTCGTAACAATATTTACGCTATTCTTGTCACAAATTTGTCCGGGACAGTGGTTCTGGCAGAATCCCCTGCCTCAGGGCAATCCGCTTCAGGGAGTAAGCTTCATTTCATCAACTGACGGCTGGGCTGTCGGCTGGTCCGGCACGATTCTCCATACAACAGATAGCGGGATAACCTGGACTCAAGAATCCAGCGGAATAACCGAGACATTATTTGACGTCTGTTTCTTAAATGCTGACAATGGTACTGTTGTAGGAAATGATGGTCTTATCCTTCGAACAACCGATGGTGGATCAACATGGACAAAACAATCTATAAGTTCAGAGATTCCATTGGTTGCTGTTTCATTTGCGGATTTAGATCATGGGATGGCAATTGACGATTATTATGCAAAAATATTCCATACGAACGACGGGGGAAAAACCTGGACCGAACAGACAGCCGGAACTACGGCTTATCTGGAAGATGTTTCGTTCCAGGATATCAATAACGGAACGATTGTCGGTTATGATGGTACCATTCTGCGGACAACAGATGGAGGTATTATCTGGACGCAGCAGGTAAGCGGAGTTACCGGTATTCTTTATGGAGTCTCCTTCGCTGATCCTGAAAACGGAATAGTTGTCGGTGACAACGGGATAATACTTAAAACTACAAATGGAGGCACTAACTGGACTCAACAGGGAAGCGGGACAATACAAAGTCTTAGGAGAGTCTCGTTTACGGACAATAATACCGGTACGGCAGTAGGACAGGAGGGCATAATCCTTCATACTACAGACAGCGGAGAGACGTGGACACAGCAGCCAGGAGGAACAGGGATGTTCCTACTTGATGTATCCTTTACGGATGAATATAATGGTACTGCAGTTGGGGAAGCCGGAATTATACTTCGCACTACTGACAGCGGTGCGACGTGGGTTTCGCAGGCACACGGTACAAGAAATCATCTGTGGGGTATTTCCTTCAGCAATATAAGCAACGGTACTGTTGTGGGGGAAAACGGAATAATTCTCAGGACAACAAACGGGGGAACATCCTGGGATGAACAATCGAGTGGAACCGATGAATTTTTACTTGGTGTTTCCTTTCCGGATGCAGATAACGGAACTATAGTTGGCGAAAGCGGAATAATTCTTCGCACGACGGATGGAGGGACAAGCTGGTCACCGCAGCCGAGCGGAACATCAGATGCATTATACGGAGTGTGTTTTACCGATGCAGATAACGGGACTGTGGTTGGAAATAACGGAATAATTCTTCATACCACAAATGGAGGTACAACCTGGACTCCGCAGGCAAGCGGTACTGCATATACCTTAAGGAGTGTCTGTTTTGTAGATGAAAATATTGGAACCGCAGTCGGGTTTGGTTCAATCCTAAGAACTACAGACGGTGGTGTAACCTGGAATCAACAGTGGCAGGGACCAATGCCATACCTACTTAGCGTCTCATTTACAGATGTAAATAATGGATTTGCCGTTGGGGATGAAGGCTTTATCCTTTATACAACTGACGGAGGATCTACCTGGATTCAGAAAGACAGCATCGCAGTTGAGGATTTGAACAGTGTTTCATTCTCAAATTCAGAAGTAGGAACAATTGTAGGTGATCTTGGTGTAGTTTTGCGCACTTCCGATGGAGGAGTAACATGGACCACACAACCTTTCCCTACAAGAGAGGATATGTACGGCGTCTCTTTTTCAGATGCTAATAATGGTACAGTTGTCGGACCCTACGGTGCTATTCTGCGGACCACTAACGGAGGGTCAACCTTTATTGAGGAAGAAAAGCTGCCTGACGTTCCCGGCAATTATTCGCTGGGTAATAATTTTCCGAATCCATTCAACCCCGGTACAAAATTTATATACTCAGTCCCGAAACCTTCCGTCGTGCAAATCAAAATTTTTGATGTACTCGGAAATGAAATCGAAACTCTGGTTAATGAAGAAAAACCCGCCGGTACCTATGAGATAAACTGGTATGCAGCTGATCTGTCAAGCGGGGTTTATCTGTACAGGCTGAATGCAGATGGCTATTCAGTAGTGAAGAAAATGCTGCTGCTTAAGTAGGGATGCTGCCTGTGCAAGTATAGATTTGAAATTAAGAGGCCCGCTGCTTTATGAAACAGAGTCCGGGCCTTTCTGTTTTTAGAACCTCAATCATTTTAGTATATTTCCACTCAATTTTTCAAGTATTAAAGGACTTCAATGGCTAAGCAGAATGATTTGCTGGAAAAAATTGTGTCGCTTTCGAAAAGAAAAGGTTTTGTATTTCAGTCGAGTGAAATATACGGCGGATTGAACGGATGCTGGGATTATGGTCCGCTTGGAGTGGAGCTGCTGAAGAATGTTAAAGAAGAGTGGTGGAAGTTCATGACATACCGTGAAGATGTTGAAGGACTTGACGCCTCCATCCTGATGCATCCGAAAGTCTGGGAAGCTTCGGGGCATGTGGAGAATTTTACTGATCCGATGGTCGACTGCAAACAATGCAAAGCGAGATTCCGGGTTGATATTCTGGGTGATATGATAAATGAAAAGAAGAAAACAAAAGCTATAGAAGAAGTTAAAAAGCAGATCGCTGATAATGCAAAATTAACTCACCAGTTTGAAAATATATTAAACTTATCGGCGTCTGAAAACGGCGGCTCACTTGATACCGAATTTTCAGCCTTGCTTGAAGATCCGGAATTAAGCTCTGTCCTTCTTGCTGAACTCAACTGCCCGCAGTGCGGGAACAAAGGAACCTTCACCGCTGCAAGGCAATTTAACCTTATGTTTAAGACTTTCATTGGTCCTGTTGAAGATGCCGGAGCGGTCGTTTACCTTCGTCCCGAAACTGCCCAGGGTATATTCGTTAATTTCCTGAACGTACTGAATGCTTCAAGACAAAAGCCTCCTTTCGGAATAGCACAGGTAGGCAAAGCTTTCAGAAATGAGATCAATACAAAAAATTTCCTATTCAGGACAAGAGAGTTCGAGCAAATGGAAATGCAGTACTTCGTCAATCCCGCTGAAGATAAAAAATGGTACGACTACTGGAAAGAACAAAGGATAAACTGGTATAAGGCGTTGGGTATGACCGGATCCAAATTACGTTTTCATGATCACCCTGCTGAAAAACTTGCCCATTACGCAAAAGAAGCCACTGATATCGAATATGAATTCCCATTCGGCTGGGGAGAAATAGAAGGTATTCACAACAGAACAAACTTTGACCTGAGCAGACATGAGGAATTCTCGGGTAAATCATTGAAATATTTCAATGAGGAATCTAAAGAAAGATTTCTTCCATATATAATCGAAACCTCAGCCGGTGCAAGCAGGTCGTTTATGGCTTTCCTGGTTGATGCATATTATGAAGAGGAAGTGAAAGGTGAAATAAGATCTGTACTCCGTTTCCATCCTAAACTTGCCCCCATAAAAGCAGCTATCTTCCCGCTCGTTAATAAAGACGGAATGCCGGAAATAGCAAGAGATATCGAAGCAGACCTGAGAAGAAATTTTAAGGTTTTTTATGATGATAAAGGTGCTGTCGGCCGAAGATACAGAAGGCAGGATGAAATTGGAACGCCATTCTGTATAACTGTTGACACCCAGACGCTGGAAGATAAGACTGTTACAGTCAGAGAACGTGATTCCATGGAACAGGTAAGAGTTGATGCAGCCGGGCTGAAGCCGTACCTATTGGATAAGCTTAGCATATAGATATCACATACGTGATTGTTATTATAGTTATTTCTCCTTATCAGTGATAGGTTGTATTTGTAATGACAACTTGAAAATAAAGGAGAATTTATGTTTTATGCTAAGATCAGAATACTACTCTTTGTAAGCGGGCTTTTAATCATATCACTCCCTTTTACCGGCAGCGACTGTAACAGCAGCAATAACCCGCCGGCCCCTTCAGGAGGAGTTGCCGCACCGCAGAATGTATCTGTGATAATTAATTCGGATTCAACCGGGCAGCAGTCCTCAGCGGTTATAGGCTGGGATGCTTCGCCTGATGAGAGTATGAATAATTTCAGCGGCTACAAAGTAGTTACCTACAAACTCGATGATAATAATAATATAATTTCTACTTTCCAGAGTGAGAATTTTCCGTCTGCGGTTCACTCGCATACAGTTGATTCCATAGGAACGGGGACGAGATTTCATACTTACGTTACGGCCGTACTAAATGACGGTACTGAAAGCGACTCTGCCGGCACACTGATTTATGCGGGTGTATTTTACAGAACAGACGGAACTATAGATGAATATCAGCCGGGAGACACTTCTTTTATCGAGAGCGGATACGGCTGGAATATCCAGACCGGTAGGGGAACAAATTATTTATTTAATTCCTCAAACACGGGTATGATAGATATTCTATTAAGAGGCGGGATAAACGATTCCCTGACATTCTATTCACCCAACCTGTTCGCACCGGGAACAAAATCAACGAAGTTTCTGACCATTGGTCCGGGGCAGGAAGCTTTTGACCTGACGCAGCTTTCCGAGCCGGATATGGATTCAGTAAGGGTAGATTCCGATTATGTATACCTTGTAAAAACCCAGGAAGGTTATTATGTGAAATTATGGGTAAGGGCTATATATTATATAGCAGGTTCAATCCCGCCATATCATAATGTGGTATTTGACTACAAGGTTCAGCCGGTGGCAGATCTGAGAGTGCTCTGATAAATAATTTATATCTGAAAGGCGAAACTTTTATTTAAATGCGGAGGTAATAGATTGAAAATTATCCCCGCTTTTTTCATATATGGGAAGCACTTTTTAATAATTATGGAGCCAGATTGAAAAACCTACTTTTATCGGTCCTGGTAATAGCTGCAATAGCTGTCAATATAAGAGCACAGGGAGAGAAGTTCGATTCCCTGGCCCAAAAGGGAATTAAAGAAATATACAGCATAAAATTCGACCAGGCTGAGAAAACATTCAGGGAATTAATAGCAGATTATCCCGAACATCCGGCCGGAAGGTTCTTTCTTGCAATGATTGACTGGTGGAAAATCCTGCTGGATACTGATGTTGAATCACATGATGAAATATTTTATCAGAAACTTGAGGATGTAATCTATCAATGCGATCAGTTGCTTGATAAGAACCCTGATAACATTGATGCGTTATTTTTTAAAGGCGGGGCAATAGGCTTCAGAGGGCGGTTAAGGTCGCTGAGGGAAAGCTGGCTTAAAGCCGCAGACGATGGACGTGAAGCGCTGCCTATAGTAGAGAAAGCCAGCAACCTTGATCCCGATAATAAAGACGTTCAGTTCGGATTTGGAATATATGATTATTATGCTTCAGTAATACCGAATGAATATCCATTGCTAAAACCGCTTATGATATTTTTTCCTTCAGGAGATAAGCAGAAGGGACTGGCAGAACTGAAAAGCACAGCGGAAAACGGGAAGTATGCAAAATATGAAGCCCGGTATTTTCTTATGACTCTGTATTATAATTACGAGAATAATCCTTACAAGGCATTCGAGTATGCAAAAGCCCTTAGTGATGAATTTCCGGACAACCCTGTCTTTGAAAGATGGGAAGGAAGGATTGAAGCAAGGAAAGGGGATTATGTAAATTCCTCAGCAATATTCAAAGATGTTCTTATTAAAGCTGATTCCGGTCTTACAGGATATACCGTCCTGCCGGCAAAAAGGGAGGCAACCTATTATGTTGCACTCCAGTACAAAAATACAAACGATTTTGATTCTTCCGAATATTATTTTAATAAATGTATTGAGTATTCAAAAGAGCTTGATAAGGATGGGGAGTCGGGCTTCCGGATAAATTCAGTCCTGTACCTCGGGATGATAAATGATCAGAACGGGAACCGCGGGAAAGCACTTGATTATTATAACGAACTGCTTGATATGAAGGAATATGGGAGTTCGCATTCTTTGGCGAAGAAGTATATAGATAAGGCGTACAGGCCATGATCAAGGAAAAAGATAAAAGTAAAAAGACAGAAGTAAAAAGACAAAAGGAAAAAGATAAAAGTAAAAAGACAAAAGGACCAGGAATTTGGTATCAAGTATCCAGCTTCCTTTATCCGGGAACCTTCCTTAAAATGTTGTTGCTATGCTTACCCTGTGCAATGCACCAATTGTACCGAGTGAACTGAACCCATAATCAAAAATATAATCAGAAATAACAGCACCGAAACCGGCATTAAATCCGGCAATACCGGCAGTCGTCCCAACCTTAAGCTCAGTTCTTTTTTCATTATCATATCCGAAACGCAGGCTCAATACTTTACTAAGATTAAATTCAGCACCAACAGTGAAAGCTTTGAATCTTTGTGTGAAATCATCTCTCTCTTCATTAAGTTTATGAAAATCGAGAGATACCCGGACTGGAAGGTTTTCTAATCTCTTTGAGATTCCAACAACTATATCAAGAGGCAAAGCTTCTTTCGTATTGTAATAAGTAGTGAGCTGGGAGCCCATATTCAGGGCAGCAAATCCTATATCCAGCATAGCAGAGGGGACAGCATAATGAAGACCGATATCGGCAGCAATACCAGTGGATGACTTTGTCTCAATACCTGAGTAAATGAATTTAGCATTCAGTCCGTAGTAGAAATTCTGATCGAGCGAGTTAGCATACCCGAGGATAAATGCAACCTCGCCGGCCCCAAAGTCCTGAGTCTTAGAACCGAATTCATCAGCGCCGGTAAAAGTACCATAGTTAATATATTTAACCGCAGCGCCGAATCTGCCGATTCCCTCTATTTCCTGTGAATAACTAAGACTGGCGAGATTTATATCCAGCAGGTGTTTCACAAATGAAAAAGAAACCGGCTGTCCTTCAAGCAGATCCAGTCCGGCGGGATTGTAAAAGATTACATTGGGATCGTCACTATTTGATACGAAACTACCGGCCAGAGCTCCTGCACGCGCACTCATATCAAGTCTTAAAAAATCATATGTATTCTGTGCTGAAACTTTAACAGATGTTAAAAAAATTATTGTAAGAAGGAAAGCGGCTGCTTTTTTCATAAACTCCCAAAATTTTTCGTCAATATTTAACCATAATCGCACATAAAGGCAAGGGCAAAACTTTTGGAATTTTCGAATTTTCGAATATTCGAATTTGCGAATTAATTGGAAGGGGGATTTTGAACAGCAATGATTGAATTATAATTTTCTTTCGATTAGGTTATATTATCTTTAATTTTAGCTGAAAATTTGACCAGGTTTGCATCAAGCAGAGAATAGATGGCTCCGGAATCAATTAGAAAACCAAATAATACAGAAAGGATTCTAAATGACAGAGTCACGTAGGTTCATTTCACCCGCCTTATTCCTTTTGGCTGCTTTGTGCTTTTTTCTTCCTTTTGTAAGTTTTACATGCCAGGGGCAGACAATAGCTACAGTTTCAGGAATGGAACTCATTACAGGAACAAAAATCGAAAAATTCGAGATGGAAAAATTCGATGACCAGCAGACGAATCCCGACCTGAACGAGGACAGGGACCTCAGATCCGAACCGCTGGCTGTAGCCGCATTTATCTTTGCTCTTTGCGGAATTATTGTTTCGCTTATTCCGCATTATTCAAGGATGCTATCAATAATAACAGGGGCACTCGGTGCACTGATGCTGTTATTTTTAAGATCGAGTATCGGGGGTGAGGTGACCGGCGACTTCGATTTTAAAATAATAGAAGTCTCATACGAGTGGGGGTATTACCTCTCATTAATATTTTTTATAAGTCCATTTGCACTGAACTTGTACAACATGATCACAGAAAACAGATCAGCTGCCATTTCCTCCATTGGAGATCTTACTTTTTCAAATATGATAAATTGTCCTGAATGCGGAACATCGAACAGTGCTGGAAGTATTTTCTGTTCAAAATGCGGACATACCCTTATCAACGAAGGAAACTTTTAATCTCCGGAATTTGTTTAATGTATGGATTTTGATTTTGCCCGTGATATTGCGGGCAAAATCCTTTCCTTGCTTAAACTTAGCTCATTATTTAATTTTGAAACAAGTATATCCGGAGAAAAAATGAATGTACTGAAAACTGTCTTTTTGATGACGGTTATGATGATTTTATTCCTGCTTGTCGGCTATTATTTGGGCGGCTCCACAGGAATGACAATTGCTTTTGTCTTTGCCCTGCTGATGAATTTTGGTTCATACTGGTTTTCAGATAAGGTCGTACTTTCAATGTACAAGGCAAAGGAAGTAACAGCTGATACTGCTCCCAAATTTTATGCACTGATTGAGCAGCTGGCAGTTAGTGCAAAACTTCCAATGCCGAAGGTTTATATTATAAATGATCCCACACCAAATGCTTTTGCTACAGGAAGGAGTCCCGAACACGCAGCAGTTGCTGCAACCACCGGAATTCTTAAGGATCTTAGCAATGAAGAACTTGCAGGTGTAATTTCGCATGAACTAGCCCATATTAAACACAGGGATATGCTGACAGGTACAATTGCAGCGACCCTGGTTGGTACAATCACATTTGCTGCTCAAATGGCCGGATGGGCATTAATGTTCGGGAGAGGCCGGGACGATGATGACGGAGGTATATCTGCATTACTGCTTTTAATCCTTGCCCCAATAGCTGCAACACTTCTTCAGCTGGCAATTTCAAGATCGCGTGAATATTCTGCAGATGCAGGGGGAGCTGAGATATCAGGAAATCCCCTGGGATTAGCATCAGCGCTCAGAAAGATATCTGCAGGGAATGAGATTAAGCAGCTGAATAATTCCACTCCCGCAACGGCTCATATGTTTATCATAAGTCCTTTACATGGCGGGGGAGTGATGAAATTATTTTCAACGCATCCTCCAATTGAAGAGAGAATTAAAAGACTGGAGAAGCTTGCAGCTGAAAATTTAAGATGAATATGCTTGAAGATTGCCGGTATAAATGTCTAAATTAACAACTCAGATTTCATTATGGATCAAACAGATAAAAAATATTGAGTAAGGAAAATTCAACAGCCTGGTTTCTTAAAATATTTTCGGGGATTTTTTTCCTCTCCGTTATTTCATGCAGCGCTCAGCAAAAAACCAACCTGAATGTATTTAACGGACTTGTTGATTCATCCATAGCAAAGGCCGCATCGTTTATCCCGGACAGCATTAAAGATATTAATTTAGAACAAATGAGCGGCAGCTTTGCAATTTTTAATTCAGAAATAATATCCGGCTTCTCCAAAAGAGGATATAATTTAGTTCCCGGGGGAAATTCTTTTAGTCTGCAATTAATAATTAAGGATGTTGTTACATCCTACGGAGAAATCTTCAGGGACGGATTTTTAGGGGATTATTATGTGCCAAGAAAATTAACCCTTTCGGGAAATTACAACTTTTCCGGGAAAAAAATATTCACAGAAAAATTCAATTATGCATTTCAGGATACAGTAAAAACAGACAGCATCAGTTCTCTGGAAAATCCCGGCTATCCTTTTACACAGGGGAAACTGCAGGCAGAGCCTTTTTTTTCAGGGATCCTTGAACCGGTGATCGCTGTAGGTACTGCCGCACTTGCCGTTATACTTTTCTTCACAATCAGGAGTAAGTAGCAAAAAATACCTTTGACTACTATGTTAATTTGGTTATTTTTCCCAATTAAATCTTAAAAAAACGCACTTTCTATGAAATATCTATTTTTTATTCCTGTGTTCTTTATGCTTGTTATTGCAGGCTGTTCCTCCAGTATTGATACTACAAATATGACGGGAGAGAACAGGCTTTCATATGCTTTAAAACTGTACAATGACGAAGATTATCTTGAAGCAATAAACGAATTACAGGCTATATTGCTGCAGTACCCCGGAAGCTCAATTTCTGATGATGCCCAGTTCTATCTTGCTAAGACAAGGTTTGCACGAAAAGAATATATACTTGCCGCTTTTGAATTCAGCAAGCTTATCAAGAATATGCCGGCCAGTGAATTTGTTCCTGAATCGCAGTTTCAGCTTGCAGAATGCTACTATGAACTTTCGCCGGACTATAATCTTGATCAGAAATATACTAAGAAAGCCATACAGGAATTTCAGGCTTTCATTGATTTCTTCCCTACAAATGAAAAAGTTGCTGATGCTGAAAAGAAAATAGCCGACCTGAACAATAAACTGGCCGAGAAGACTTTTACCATTGCAAAAATTTATGAAAAAATGGATTACCTGAAAGCTGCAGTAATTTATTATGATGACGTCATAGAGACGTATCATGATACCCCTTATGCCCCAATGGCTATGTACAACAAAATTAATGTTCTTGTTGAAAGAGAACAGGATGATGATGCAGTTGCTGAAATAAATAAGTTCATCGAAAAATACCCTGATAACACGAACGTTGAGGAATTAAAGAACCTTCAGGTGAAACTTGAACATCAACTATCTTCATCAAGGTAATGGCTGAACCGAAAAAAGTAAGTGAGAGTAAAATCATTATGACTGAGTTGGTTCTGCCAAACCACACCAACCAGCTCGGGAAGCTGCTCGGGGGCCAGCTTATGCACTGGATTGATATCTGTGCTGCATTAAGCGCTGCAAAACATTCGCATTACGTTTGTGTTACTGCTTCTGTAGACCGGATTGATTTTCACCATCCTATAAATCTCGGTGATGCTGTCAGTTTGTATGCATCAGTCAACAGAGCATTTAATACCTCGATGGAGGTAGGAGTAAAAGTTTTTGCAGAATCGTTCAGAAAAGGGACAAGGATCCACACCAATTCTGCTTATTTAACCTTCGTAAGTATAGATGAAAATGGAAAGCCCGTTAAGGCAAATGAGATTATTCCGGAAACGGAAGACGAGAAAAGAAGATTTAAAGAAGCTCTCAATAGGAGGGAGAACAGACTTCAATCCCGTAAGACGAGAAGTTAAAACTCTGATTGTTCTGCTGCTGCTTTCCTGTGACACTTTTGCACAGGTCCCGATAAACGGGTTCTGCAAATACCAGGTTTTTGATATTAACCCGGGCTATCTAAAATTCGAACCTCTCAATTATAATAATGATTCCTATACCGATCTACTTTTTTATAATCCCGCAGGAGATAACAGTATTTCGCTCGATGGGAATCAGAATGGAACTTTCGGTTCGGTACATATAAATAAGCTGCAGCAGCCGGTCTCAGACATTCAGTACTTATGGAATAAAAATAATAATATATACGCGTATGCCTATATATCGAGAAGGGAAAGTTCTGCCGGCATTCTGAATTTCAGTTCAGAAGGTACGCCCGGCATTGAATCGCAGGTGAAATTTAATACTTACCCGGAAAACCTTAATACCGGCGACGTGAACGGCGACGGTATACCGGAATTGCTGGTTTCAGGCAGTGCTTTCAACGGCCTTTCGCTGGTATACCAGGAAAAGAAACTGCGGGAAAAGAAAATAATTGAAAAGACAAGTTATTCAGAAGCTGTATTTGCTGACCTTAACAATGACGGTTATCCCGATATTGCCGCATTCGAAATATTTTCTAACAGACTCCAGTTTTTTTATAATAACAGTCAGGGGAATTTCAACAGGGTACGTGAGATCTCATTTTCTTCACCTATCTCGTCTCTTCAGTCAACCGACCTTGACCTTGATTCCTACACCGACCTGCTGTACTCTAACCGTAATTCAATCGGTATTTGCTATGGAGACTTTACCTCCTCATATGATGATACAGTAATAATAAACACAAGATATGGTATCGATAAAATCATTACAGGAGATTTCAACAGGGATGGCAGGATCGATATCGCCTATATTAACAAGACCGATGGTACCCTGTCGCTGATCTATGCCAGAGACGACAGAAAATTTTACCCGGAACTGGTTTACCTTAAAAAGAATAGACTCGATGATATTATCCCATACTATAGTAAATTCATAAACGGAATTGCACTGCTTGACAGCAATGGTAAATTATATATTATTTCAAACCTTGCATCAATATCGGATGAAGTCAGCATCGTGTCGGGGGCTTATCCCACTGCAGTTGCATACTTTGACAGGGATAATAACAGTATAAATGATTTATGCTTTATTGATGGTTATAATAAGACCCTCAACCTTTTAACAAGAAGCAGCTCGGGAATTCCCGACTCATGGTTCTCTTTCTCCCTTTTTGGCACCGAAAATTCGATCCTTGTGAACAATAAATTGCCGCAGGAGAAAACTTTTATCTGCTACACAAGAGACAAGAAATTAATTGAAATAGTAAATGTCGATTTCGTTAAAAATAAATACAGCAGGAGTTCTCTTTATTCCCCGGGAAGGATAAGGGATATTAAGGTTAAGGAAAATTCAGGACGGATTTATGCTGCGTTTATAAAGGATGATGAGCTGGGTGCAGTAATGTTCTCTAATAAACAGGGACAGTATTCCAATTATACCATACCGGGCATCCGTAAGGGAGTATCTGATGCTGCGCTTTCTGTTTATAATAATCCCGAGGTATTTTATACTACCAGCGACGACTCAATTATTATCGGGGAACGAATCCTTGAAGAAAACAGGAAAAATGCCGAAGTTAAAACGCAAATTGCAAATGATTATAACATCAGTCTGTTTGCCGGCGATTTTCTGCACCAGAATAATTCAGCACTATTCGGTTTTTTATCTTCGCGGGATAAAAACAATCTGGTTTTTTTCCTGGGACCAGAAGCATTCATTGTTTCCGGGAAAAATACCCCTATCCCGGGTCTTAGGATAAAAGATAAAAATCAATTATTTTTTGGCGAGCTAAGATTCAACGGTCCGGCAAAGGTCTGCTATTTTAATCCCCTGCAGAAGAGTGTAAAAACGCTGGAAACTGCAGACGGAAATAAAAAAATAGTACGTAATTTATTAATTGATAATATAAATTCGAGGTCGTTTTTTATTAAGAATATGAATTCCAGGAGTTATCATATAGTGTATATTGATGATAATGAAAACTGTATAAATATCAGGGAACTTAAATGATTAAAAATTCCCTTATTTTCTTTTTACTTATTTATTGTGTCTCTTTATACCCGCAGGAATGGAACAGGGCCAGGCTCGATTCATTATTCAGCGAGTATGTGAACCTTCATCATTACAGTCTTCCTGAACTGCCGCAAAATCCCGCAGAGGATACAATCCATACCAAATGCGGTTTCGGAACAGCAGCAGAAGTTTTTATTCACTTTAATGAATTTACTGAAACGCAGCAGAGAATTCTGAAGGTGCTGGTAATAGCGAGACCCACTGGACCCGATGCAAGTATTGTTTCTCCTGCAGGATTTTTCCGCGTGCATTATTACAGTTCCGGACCCTTCGTGCCCCAGTACGATTTAAATGAATTTGCCAGTGCCCTTGACTCTTCGTACAACTTTGAAGTGAACCATCTTGGATACCCTCCGCCCCCGCCCGATACCCAGCCCGGACTGCCACCCGACAGTGTCGGCGGTGACAGCAAATACGATGTGTACATAATACCAATGGGTGATTACGGTGAAACAGATTTCGAAACACAGATAAGCCAGGATCCTGGTATACTCAGATTTACAACCTTCATGAAGGTTCATTACAGTTTCGGAAGCGGGTTTTACACACATGGTATTGATGCTGCCCGTGTAACTGCCGCACATGAATTTCACCATTCCATCCAGGTTGGTAATTATATTTTCAGGGATAATGATCTTTTCTTTTATGAATTAACTTCAACCTCGATGGAAGAATTCGTTTACGATTCTGTTAATGATTATTACGGATATATGTCCGATTATTTCAATAATACCGATAGAGCTTTTGCTTCAAATTCGGGGTATAACCTGGCAATCTGGAATATTTTTCTTGCAGACAAATTTGGAATCGATTTGATCAAAAAGCAGTGGGAAAAAATGCCGTCTTCCAGGGCGATAAATGCTATTAATTCATCACTTTATGATGAAGGTTCAAGCTTCGGAAAAGAGCTGAATAAATTCGGTATATGGACGTTCTTCACTAACTACAGGGCTGTTCCTGGACAATACTTTGAAGAGGCAGCTGCCTATCCGCTGCTTCATATGTATTCAGTGATTCCCTTTATTCCTCCTGTAGTTAATACAACTATGATTGCGCATCCTACATCAAATAACTTTATTTATATTGTTGATCAGCAGGAAGCGGACACGCTGACTGTCCTTATAACCAACGCCGATTACCAAAAAGGAATCGACAGCGTGGATAGCTTTTTTCCGTTTCAGTATCTTGTTTATAACTATAACGAACCCGGGAGTCAGCAGCTGACGGGTCTTTACTATTCGAAACTGATAACGGATCAGCCCTCACAATGGACTTCCTCAGAGTTCTTTAACAGGTTCCTGATCCATGAAGGTGAAATCCCTGTAGAAGCGGTGAATTATGCATTCCCTAATCCTTTCGTTTACAGTAAACACAGCTATATATATTTTCCCGTAAAAGGAAGCGGCAGCCAGGAAGCCAACCTCAATGTTTATACCTCTTCTATGGACCTGGTTTATTCTGTTACCAAACCGTATGATTTTATTTCCGGACAGAAAGTGCTTAAATGGAATGGTCTCGATAATAAAAACAGGAAAGTTTCTTCGGGCATCTATATTTTTATTACAGAATCCGGTAATGCAAAGAAAGTAGGGAAGCTGGTTATATTTAATGAATAATTTTTCGGTGAAAGCGGAATCATTAAGCAAGACATTCGGAAGAAGACTTATATTTTCAGGTCTTAATTTTGAATTCAGTAAAAAAGGAATCTATGGAATATCGGGACCTAACGGATCAGGCAAATCTACTCTCGTTCAGATAATTGCCGGGTTAATTTCTCCCTCCGCCGGAAAAGTCAGGCACATAATGGAGGATAAAGATATACCTCCGGAAAAGCTGCATAATCATATCGGGTTTGTTTCCCCCTACCTTGTTCTCTATGAAGAATTCACTGCTCTGGAAAATCTGGAGCTGTTTGCAAAAATCCGGAACGTACATTTCAACACCGAAAAGATAGAATACCTGCTGAAAGTTTTCCTGCTGTATGAAAGAAAAGATGACCTGGTTAAAACTTATTCTTCGGGGATGAAACAAAGGATGAAATTTATTTTTGCGATGATGCATTCACCGCGCCTGCTTATACTGGATGAGCCAACTTCCAACCTTGATGATGAGGGGAAGGAATCGGTTTACAGAATTACACGGGAGCAGGGGAGCGACAGCATAGTGCTGATAGCTTCAAATGAAAGGTCTGACCTGGAACTTTGCAGCGAAAAAATTGTTATCCAGGATTATAAGAATATTTCAGTACAGGAAGCAAATTGAGTTCAAAAGCATACTCATTATTTATTAAAGATTTTCGTTCGGAACTCAGAACACGCTATGCTATAAATTCTCTCGCAATGTTTATTATCGTGGCAATAAGCGTAATCTTATTTTCGATAGGTAATGAAAGGGTTAATGAAAACCTTACTGCCGGGTTATTCTGGGTAGTTATATTCTTTACTGCTATGTCCGGATTAGCCAGAGCATTTGTGTCTGAGGAAGAAAGGGGAACTTCACTAACGCTGCAATTAATAGCTTCGCCGTCAACAGTTTTTACCGGGAAGCTTATCTTCAATCTGATCCTTGTATTTTGTATGAATATAATTATAGCTGTATTATATTCTGCAGTATTTGATGCTTTTGTAATAAGGAATTTTGTCCTCTTTCTATGCGCTTTCGTACTGGGCAACATAGGGTTGGCGATATCGTCTACCATAATTGCGGCAATAATTTCGAAAGCCGGAGCTAAAGGAACACTTTACCCGGTGCTGTCTTTTCCTATATTATTACCTTTAATTTTAACGTCTGTACAGCTAACTTTGTTCTCTATCGATGGCACAGGATTTGAAAAATCTAAATTTGAGCTTGCAGTAGTAATATGTTACGACGTTATTATGCTAACTGCATCTTATATGTTATTCGATTTTATCTGGAAAGATTAGTAATTTATATAAAATAAAAAACCATGAAATCTATAATCTGGAAAACATTCCTTTTTTTGCTTCTCGCCTTTGTTTCCGCGGCGGGAATAGCTTTTCCCATAGTTGAGAATCCCACTCACTGGTACCAGTTTCCATTCATTCCAGGATTGGAGGAAAACGCTAAAATAATATTCTTTCATGTTCCGACTGCCTGGCTAACAGTCATTGCTTTCCTTATGTCAACTATTTATAGTTTTAGATATCTTCGAAAAAAAGATATGAACGATGATATTAAGTCATATACCGCTGCACAGCTTGGAATTATTTTTTGCATACTCGCCACGGTAACCGGTGCAGTATGGGCAAAATTCGCCTGGGGTTCATTCTGGAATTGGGACCCCCGTCAATCAAGCATATTTGCACTTTTGTTAATTTACGGGGCATGGTTCGCACTTCGCTCCTCAATTGAAAATGAAGAGAAGAGAGCAACTTTATCGGCAGTATATGCTATTATTGCTTTTGTCACGGTTCCGTTTTTTATATTTATCATGCCCAGGATTATGGCAGGTCTGCACCCCGGTTCTGCAGACGATACAAATTCCGGTCCCGTTGTAGATTTCAAGATGAATGCAAATATGATGCTGATATTTTATCTCTCATTGATAGGCTTTACAATATTATATTTCTGGATGTGGAGAATCGGTTATAAATCATTGATGTACAAAGAAAGATTAAACAAACAACAAATCAGAGGATAACTTGAGCGGACTTTATGATTTCCTGCATAACAATGCGATCTACATTGTTATGATTATAGTTCTGATTGTCTGGGCAGGGATATTCTTTTTTCTGAATACTCTCGATAAAAGAATAAAAAGTGTTGAAAAAGAAATAAAAGGAGATAAGCATGAAAAATAAATATATCTTCGGAGGCGCTATCATTGTTCTCTTCCTCGGCCTGATGGGCTACCTGTTCACACAGAGTAATATTAAGTATGAGAGCAATTTCAGTAATGTAATGAACACTGATAAAACGGTTAAAGCCACCGGAAGCTGGGTGAAGGATAAAAATTATCAGATAAATAAAGCAAGCAGAACCTTCAGCTTTTATATGGCTGATGAGAACGGCAACCAGATGAAAGTTGTCTACGACGGAACAATTCCCAATAACTTCGAAACAGCCAAGAGCGTAGTTGTAACAGGACAGTATAAAGATGGATATTTTCACGCAAGGGATATATTGACGAAATGCCCGAGCAAATATGAAGGTGATAAGGCTAAGACCTCCGGTTTATAAGTCTGCATCAGCTTAGAAACAGTATTTATATTTTAATTAAGATATCACTGAGGTAGAAATGGCAGGAAGTATTGTACTATCGGTTGCTTTAGCGTTCAGCTTGATTGCAATGACAATGTATTTTCTTTCATACAGGGGATATAAGAATACACTAAACTACGGAAGAATAGCTTATCATAGTATGGCGGTGCTTGTTATTGTTGCTGCCACAATATTATGGTATGTTCTACTTACCCATCAGTACCAGTACCATTATGTATATAGTTATAGTCAGAACAGTCTGAAAACCGGCTTTCTAATAGCCTCATTCTGGGGCGGCCAGGAGGGCAGCTTTATGCTGTGGCTTCTGCTTACTTCAATTGTAGGGATATTCCTGCAGTCATATACATCAAAAAGAGGCGACCTTGAACTCAGGGTAATGACGGTTTTTACACTGGCAACCACATTCCTGTTAATTATGGTTTCACCCTTATTCAAGAATCCTTTTGCTTATATCTGGACTGAGCCAATATTTATTCCTGTTAAGAGTATAACTGCAGGTTTTCTTAATCTTCCCTGGATGCAGTCATTTGTATTCAGCGACGGATCCAGCGGACAATCCTTTATTAAGATGAGCACCGAACTGTATGCAAAACTTTCTGCAGCAGGAATATCCGTGAACCAGTTTATAGCCGATGGAAAAGGATTGAACCCTCAGCTCCTTAACTTCTGGATGCAGATACATCCTCCTATCTTGTTTACAGGATTTTCCATGTCGACTGTTCCTTTTTCATTTGCAGTTGCTGCAATGATGAAAAATGATTACAAAGACTGGGTACGTCAATCGTTTCCATGGGTGCTTGCGGGAGCCGGTATCCTGGGACTGGGTATTATGCTTGGAGGCTACTGGGCTTATGAAATGCTCGGCTGGGGCGGCTACTGGGCATGGGACCCTGTTGAAAATTCAAGTCTTATCCCGTGGCTCGTGGGTGTAG
>DATFVA010000605.1:0-2657 GCA_035260565.1 Ignavibacteriaceae bacterium
TTATATAAAAATACCTGCAGAATTAAAATCAGATAAAACACAACTGGTACTTTTATAAAAGCGTATAGGTAAAGCCAAGCTGTAACGCTTCTTTAATTTGTGTCTTAACTGATTGATCTTTCTGGTAAATTAAAAGGAAAGAAAGATTGACATTCAGCCAGTCATTTATTTGAGCAACAAAGGCATTATCCCATCTTACATCCCATACGTCCATACTCTCAAACCTCGTAAAGAGTCTCAGGTTGCTTTTATATAGAAGATTCTGCTGAAGAGTAAACTCGGCCGTGGTAACAGATTCAAGACCGGTTTCCACTTTTGATTTTTCTATTTCCGGCGTTGAGGGATCGTCAGCATATTGATTGAATTTCCTGGTAAAGGTTTCCTGTACAGCAAACCCCAGCCTTGTTGTAAAACTCTCCAGCTTATCGTAGGTAAAACCAATACTCTGAGTCACATACCCGGGATCAAAAAAGCCGGCAATTGCATAAGTGCTGTCGGCATCATACTTATAGCCGGTAGCCAGGGCGCTTCTCACAATATTACTTACATACGGATCGATAGCCCAGCCAATGTTGTAAGACAGAACACTTTCCAGGTAAAGTTCATTATCTGTTGTCCGGTAATCCTGATCGCCGAGTTTTGTCCTTCCATAAGCCAGTTTGAGATCGTTCCTGAACTTCCAGGATTCGGTATAATATTTTAATCCCCCGGTTCCAAGGAATGAAACAGCAAGCGTATTTTCTCCTCCCTGCGACCAGTTGCTTAAGGCTACCTGGCTTAGATTTATCCCAACTACCGCTAAGGGCGTCCAGCTGTATAATTTAACAGAGTCTTCCTGTGCAAAATTAATTCGGGATAGAAAGATCAGGCTGATAAAAAGAATGGTAAATTTAACTTTCATTTTTTTATCCTTATTTTTATTAGAGAAAAATTTTGGGAAATCTATCTATGAATATAAAGAAAAACGGCATTTCCATTTTTGTCGAGGGCGATGAAGGAAAAACCCCTGTCCTTTTTGTACACGGATTTCCTTTTGATCACCGGATGTGGAACAACCAGGTAAGCAAATTAAGTTCAAATTATTTTTGCGTAACATATGATATAAGGGGATTGGGCGATTCTGATCCGGGGGATGGTCAGTACACAATAGAATCGTTTGTTGACGATCTTGAAATGGTTGTTAAAGAAATGGTGATCTCCTCACCGGTGCTCTGCGGATTTTCAATGGGCGGGTATATTTCATTAAGGGCTGCAGAACGGCTGCAGAGTAAATTAAGCGGATTAATACTGTGTGATACAAAATCCGGAGCTGATAATAATGAAGGTAAAATAAACCGGGCGCTCGGTATAAAAAAAATCAATACGGAAGGGGCTAAGAGATATGTGGAAGATTTTATACCGAATTGTTTTTGTGAATATTCTCTTGAAAATAAAAAGGAACTGGTAAAAGACTTAATTTTGCGTTCCGGATATTTTTCTGCCGCGGGTATTAAGGGATGTCTGCTTGCTATGGCGGGAAGAACAGATACGACGGAATCTTTATCAAAACTCGAAGTTCCTGCGCTGGTTTTATGCGGCGAAGAGGATAATCTGACACCTCCTGATGTAATGATGGGGATGTCTGATAAAATCCATAACTCTGAATTTTATATTATCCCGAAAGCCGGACACCTTAGTCCCCTGGAAAATCCTGATGCAGTGAATAAACACATTGAAAATTTCCTCAGAAAAGTGAATAAAAAATGAAAGCTGTGATTGTTAAAAAACCTGGCAGCGCCGAAGAATTGGAAATCGGAGAGGTTGAAACCCCGGTACCAAAAGAAGATGAACTGTTAGTGAAAGTTTTTGCGGCAGCCATAAACAGGGCTGATATTCTTCAGCGTGAGGGTAAGTATCCTCCGCCGGCAGGAGCAAGCGAAATTCTTGGACTGGAAATAGCGGGAGAAGTTTACTCGGCAGGAAGTAAAGTTAAGAAATGGAAGAAAGGCGATAAGGTCTTTGGACTGCTGCCCGGAGGCGGATATTCTGAATATGCTGTGATCAATGAGTTAATGGCAAATCCCATTCCGTCAGGCTTAAGTTATGAAGAAGCTGCAGGAATACCGGAGGTTTTTTTGACGGCTTACCAGGCCATAGTCTGGCATTCAAAATTACAGAGCGATGAGAAAATATTGATCCATGCAGGCGCTAGCGGCGTGGGAACAGCTGCAATCCAGATTGCTAAACTGATCGGGGCAGAAATTTTTATTACCGCGTCTAAAGAAAAACATAACATCTGCAGGGAATTGGGGGCTGATCATACTATCGATTATAAATCTGAAGATTTTGCGGAAAGCATAAATGAATTAACACATAACGGCGGAGTTGATGTGATAATTGATTTTGTAGCCGGCCCGTATTTTAGTCGAAATCTTAAGTCCTTGAGGAGAGACGGCAGACTCGTTATGCTCGCGACCCTTGGAGGAGGTAAAGCTGATGATGCCGATATCCGCCAGATACTTGTTAAAAGATTGACTATCATCGGCTCAACATTAAGATCGCGTTCAGTAGAATACCAGGTCAGGCTTAACAGGGATTTTATGCTTTTTTCAGAAGAGAAATTTGAAAAGGGATTATTAAAACCGGTAATCGACAGGGTGTTTGACTGGAAAGATGCC
>DATFVA010000606.1:0-6795 GCA_035260565.1 Ignavibacteriaceae bacterium
TATAATAATGTCATCAACGGCGGAAACTATTATGCTGAAGGACAATCGAGACAGTATACCGTCGGTGCCACTATTTCGAGGAAAGATATTGATAACCCGATATTCCCTTCGACCGGTTCTACTATTGCGCTCGATGGAGAACTTTCCGGCGGTCCTTTACTGCCGGGGGATGTTGATTATTATAAGCTCGGTTTCAAGGCGGAATGGTACAAGAGACTGTTCAATTCAAACAGGCTTGTATTCTATTCAGTTGCCGATCTCGGCTATATTGAGGAGATAGTAAAAGGAACGCAGATACAGCCGTTTGAGTTCTTCTATATGGGAGGAAACGGACTTATTATTGCGACCTCTCCCTTAAGAGGATATGATGACAGAACCGTAGGGCCTAGGAATTCACAGGGTAATGTAATCGGAGGAAGAGTGATGACAAGGTATACCTCAGAATTAAGGTTTGCCGTTACGCTTGATCCGATTCCTCTTTATCTTATTGCTTTTGCGGAAGCCGGTAACGTATGGGAAGACCTTAATAAAACCGATCCTTTTAATCTAAGGCGTTCAGTCGGGTTCGGAGCAAGGATTCTTATAAACCCCATCGGACTCATTGGCTTTGACTTAGGCTACGGATTTGACAGGCAGGAAGTTGACGGGAAAGACCCGGCCTGGCTTTTCCATTTCCAGTTCGGCAGAGGATTTTAAAACGTAATACTAAATTTTGTTGTAAATTATACGACTACTGCTAATATTTTTCGCACAATAATAATATTATATTAAATAATCGAGGTAAAAGTAGTGAAAAAGTATCTTTTAATTCTTTCAATTTTATTTCTAAGTGCAGCGGGTCTTATCCAGGCACAGACAAATCAAAAACTTGGTTATGTTGATTCACAGGTAATACTGACTCAATGGGCTGAGGCGATTAAAGCGCAGGGCGATCTTGATGCTCTTACCAACAAATGGTCGGCCCAGCTTGACAGTATGACCCAGGCGTATCAGCAGGCCGCTAATGATTATCAGAAGCAGGTAAATACTATGCCTGAAGATAAAAAGCTTTCTTCACAGCAGAGACTTGTACAGATGGAAAATGATATTATGAGCTTCAGAAAAGATAAATTTGCACAGGGTACCGGTGAGATCTATAAGAAAAATGATGAGATTTTTGCTCCTATCAAAGCGAAGATATATGATGCAATAGGTAAAGTTGCGAAGGAAGAAAATATGAATTTTATTTTTGATAAGAGCGGCGATATAATACTGCTTTATGCTGACTCTGCTTTCGATGTCACTTATAAAGTGCTTGATAAGTTAAAAAGAGGAAGTTAAGTTTCACACTAAATAACGGGATTTGAGAGCAGTTCTTTTATTATTAAGAACTGTTTCCCCGTTTCCAGTAACATAAAAATTAGTTCGGAGTTTATATGAAAAGCTTTGGGATTATTCTCTCAGCATTTTTTTTAACGATTTCTATCCCTTCCTTCGCGCAGCTTAAAATCGGTTATGTCGATTCAAATACGATAATGGACAATCTGCCGGATGCTCAGGATGCAAGACAGAAACTTGATGCTCTTGTTAAAGAGTGGCAGGCTGAACTGAACAAAAAAGAAGCCGACTGGAAAGCTAAGTATGACGATTATGAAAAAAGAAAACTTATTATGACAGATCAGACCCGTACCGAAATGGAAGCTGAACTCACAAATATGGAAAAAGATATATCCGACTACAGAGAAAAGAAATTCGGCAATAACGGTGAACTTTTTCAGAAACAGGATGAATTGATGAAACCGGTACAGAATAAGATCTTTACAGCAATACAGGAAATTGCACAGGATGAAAACCTTGATTTTGTATTCGACAGAAGTGGTGATGTTATGCTTTTATATGCTAAGGAAGAATACGACATTACAAATAAAGTCCTCGATAAGCTGAAACTAGAGTAATGAAATTAAGTCTTAAAGACATCGCCGATTATATCGGCGGAGAAATAACAGGGGATGAAAAAGTTGAGATAAATAATCTGGCTAAAATTGAAGAAGCTAAACCAGGCGATCTTACATTCCTTTACCTGTCACACTATGAAAAATATTTTCCGGATACCAAAGCATCTGCATTATTGGTAAAACCCGGATTTGAAAAAACGCGGGGCGACATTTCCTATATCGAAGTTCCTGATCCGAATAAATCTTTCTTTAAACTGGTGCGGAAATTTTTCCCCCCATCGTACCCCCTTGAAGGGATCGACAAAACAGCTTTTATTCACCCTGAGGCGCTCCTTGGAGAAAATGTTTCAGTCGGGAGGAATGTGGTGATCTCCCGGGGATGCAGAATAGGGGATAACGTTAAGATCTTTCATAATACTGTACTTCTTCAGGATGTGGAAATCGGTGACGACTGTTTAATATTTCAGAATGTGAGCCTCAGGGAGAATTGTAAAATAGGAAGCCGTATTATAATCCATCCCGGTACCGTTATCGGTTCCGACGGCTTCGGATTTGAACCTGATAAAGATGGAAAATTTCAAAAGATCCCGCAGATCGGCAATGTTATTATTGAAGATGATGTTGAAATAGGTTCCAACGTCTCAATTGACCGGGCTTCTATAGGTTCAACTATAATTAAAAGCGGAGTAAAGATAGACAATCTGGTTCAGATTGCACACAATGTCTACATCGGTGAGGATACTATTATCTCTGCACAGGCTGGTATTTCCGGAAGCACTAAAGTCGGAAGGAATTGTTTTATACTTGGACAGGTTGGATTAACCGGCCACATTGATATTGCAGATAATGTTATTCTTATCGCTCAGTCCGGTGTCTCAAAAAGTATTACGAAGGCAGGAACTTACTTCGGCTCTCCCGCAAAAGAAGTTAAGACAGCTTTTAAACTCGAGTCCCACATCAGAAATCTCCCCGAATATGTAAAGAAAATTTCTGAACTTGAAAAAGTAGTTAAAGACCTCAAAACTCTGATCGATAAAAAATCTACTGAGCAGCAATAAATTGAAAACCCCTTCGTTTATTGGATTTCAAAACTCATCTTGCTATTTTATTAACCGATTTATAAAAACAAAATTCCGGACATTTCAATGCTAGAACAACAAAGAACGATTTCTAAAGAAGTTTCAATATCTGGAATAGGTCTGCATACCGGTACTGAATGTACGATGACCTTCAAACCGGCTCCTGAAAACTATGGAGTAAAATTTGTGAGGGTTGATCTTAATGGTAATCCTGAGATCCCTGCAAACGCGGATTATGTTATTGATATATCACGCGGGACTACCCTCGGAATAGGTGAAGCTAAGGTTCATACGGTTGAGCACGTACTTGCTGCAATATATGGACTTCAGATTGACAACCTAACCATCGAAATTGACGGAATTGAACCGCCCGTAGGAGACGGAAGTTCTCTGCCCTATGTGAACGAACTCTTAAATGCAGGTTTTGTTCAGCAGGATGCACCAAAGGATTATCTTATCATTGATGAAACAGTAATGTACCACAATGATGAAAAACAGATCGATATTGTCGCACTACCGCTCGACGGGTACCGTATTACGGTTATGGTGGATTATCAGAATCCTGCGCTCGGCAGCCAGCATACTGGATTATTTGACCTGGAAAAAGAGTTTGTATCGGAATTTGCACCTGCCAGGACATTCTGTTTTTTAAGTGAAGTTGAAGAGCTGGCGGACCAGGGATTAATTAAAGGGGGCGATATCGATAACGCTGTCGTAATTATAGACCGTGACCTGGATGAAAACGACCTTAAAAAACTGCAGAAAAAAGTGGGTATTAAACAAAGAATTTCTTTAGGCACTAACGGAATATTGAATAATAAGGAACTCCGTTTCAGGAATGAACCTGTAAGACATAAATTGCTTGACCTTATTGGAGACCTCGCATTAATCGGAGCACCTGTAAAAGCGCAGATACTGGCAGCTCGTCCGGGACATAAGGCAAATGTGGAATTTGCTAAACAGGTAAGAAAACTCTTTCAGCAGCGGAAGCTTGTTAAAAAATATCAGTTTGTAAAAAAAGAAGGTATTGTCTTCGATGCAAATGCAATCCAGAGAATATTGCCGCACAGGTATCCTTTCCTCCTTGTAGATAAAATAATTGAGCTTCAGATTGATAAAAAAGTCATAGGGGTCAAATCGGTTACTGTTAATGAACCTTTCTTCCAGGGACATTTCCCAGGGCAGCCTATTATGCCCGGAGTTCTGATTATAGAATCAATGGCACAGACGGGCGGAATACTGCTTCTCAACTCATTTCCTGATCCGGAAAAGAAGCTTGTCCTGTTTATGCAGATAAATAACGCAAAATTCAGAAAACCGGTATTCCCCGGGGATCAACTATATCTTGAGATAGTACTTACGAACAAGAAAAGTAAAGTTGTGATGATGCAGGGGAAGGCATTTGTGAATGAGGTTCTGGTAGCTGAAGCAGACTTTATGGCAGGTATTGTTGATCGTGAATCAAATTTAAACTCTCAGAATTAATTGTAAAATTATGGTTACCATACATCCTACCGCAATTGTCAGCAGTAAAGCAAAGCTCGGGAATAATGTAAATATTTTGCCTTACGCATTAGTCGAAGATGATGTTGAAATTGGTGATGACTGTACTTTAGGCCCGCATTCAGTAATATATAATGGTGCAAGGATTGGAAATAATGTTAAGATATATCAGGGCGCTTCAATAGCACATACACCACAGGATCTGGGGTATAAAAATGAAGTGACCTATTTTTATGTTGGTGATAATACTATTATTCATGAATTCGTTACGCTTCACCGTGGAACAAAATCCACTGGATTCTCAAGAGTAGGAAAAAATTGTATGCTTATGGCCTATTCACACGTGGCTCACGATTGTACTGTAGGAGATAACTGTATTCTCGCTAATGGTGTGCAGATCGCAGGACATAGTACGCTGGAAGATTATGTGACTATAGGCGGGTTAACCCCTGTCCACCAGTTCTGTAAAGTCGGTCAGCATTCAATGACCGGAGGAGGATTCAGGATAGTGCAGGATTTGCCCCCGTATATCCTTGCCGGTAATGAACCCCTTAGATATTCGGGACTTAATATAATCGGATTAAGGAGGAGAGGTTTTCAATCGGATGATATTACTGCTTTAAAAAAGGCATATTCAATTTTGTATGATAAAGCTTATAACGTCTCTCAGGCACGTGAAAAAATTAGTTCGGAGCTTGGTGAGAATAAATATGTTCAGACAGTACTTGAATTTTTAAAGGAGAGTAAAAGAGGGATTATAGGTAAATGAGCTGGAAGTACTTAAATACAGGTGAGAACACCGGTTCCTTCAATATGGAATTTGATCTGAATCTTGTAAAAGAAGCTGGTCCGGGCAATAACATTCTCCGGCTATACCGATGGAATCCTTACTGTATTTCCCTCGGAGCCAACCAGGATATTTCCGGAATCAACACCAGAAAAGCAGAATCCGATGGCATTGATATAGTTAAAAGACCTACAGGAGGACGTGCAATCCTTCACTCTGAAGAATTGACCTATTCGGTTGTAATGCCCCTGACCGAGGGGATCTCCCCAAGGCTGATCTATCAGGAAATTAATGTGGCTCTGATAGAGGGGCTGAAGATTTATGATCCCTCACTAGCGGCGCTGGAACTTGAAGGCATACAGCCTGATCTTCTTTCTTTCTACAAAGATAATTTAAGTGTCGCCTGCTTTGGCGTTCCGGCAAAAAGTGAAATAAAATATTCGGGAAGAAAAATTGTGGGAAGCGCTCAAAGAAAGATTGGAAACATACTTTTACAGCATGGTTCAATAATGTGTGGTAACTTTCATATAAATTTAGCAGACTATTTTAACCTTGATGATGATGAAACCTCTTCCATAAAAGAAGAATTGAAAAACAGAACAACCGAACTTGAATCTATTCTGAATTATAAAACCGATTACACCAGCCTCGCAGAATCAGTTGCAGAAGGATTCGAGAAATTCTATAAGGTGCGGATGTTGAGACAAGAATTATTATTAAAATAATAAGTTGCTAAAATGAGTACAGAAAAAACAATTAAGAGGATAACAACAAAATCCCTTTCGCTTCTGAAACAAAAAGGAGTGCCGATTACTGCTTTGACGGCTTATGACTTTATTACGGCAAAACTTCTTGATGAAGCAGGAATCGATCTTATCCTTGTCGGTGATTCACTGGGTAATGTTTTCCAGGGAAATGAAACAACGCTGCCGGTTACGATGGATGAAATGATCTATCATACAAAAGCGGTTTCAAAAGGCATTAACAGGGCAATGCTTGTTGTTGACATGCCGTTTATGTCGTACCAGCTCAGTAAAGATGAAGCTTTCAGGAATGCCGGAAGAATAATGAAAGAGACGTCAGCAGGTGCTGTAAAGCTGGAAGGAGGTAAACGGGTAGTCAAGGCAATAAGAAAAATTACCCGGGCCGGAATTCCGGTTATGGGTCATATTGGGCTGACTCCTCAAAGCATTCATTTATTCGGTAGCTACAGGGAGCGTGGAAGAGATGAAGATGAAGCATTGGAACTCCTTGAGGATGCTAAAGTGGTTGAAGAAGCGGGAGCTTTTGCGTTAGTTCTTGAAAAGATACCGTCTCAGCTTGGAAAAAGGATTACGGAATCTGTAAACATTCCTACAATAGGTATTGGTGCCGGACCTCATTGCGATGGCCAGATACTCGTGACTCCTGACATGCTCGGGCTGAATGTAGATTTTCACCCCAGGTTTGTCAGACAGTATGCTGAATTGGCCGATGAACTTTCAGGTGCGGT
>DATFVA010000607.1:0-10313 GCA_035260565.1 Ignavibacteriaceae bacterium
CAACTGCGCTGTCTGGGAAGGAAGGACACAAAGGGAAGGAACAAAGACTAAAAGGAACAGGGAAAAAGGGTAAGATATTAGTTACAAGGAACATCGGCTTAATCCTTCCATTTTTACTTTGAATTCTAACTCGTAAATTCAAATCTTTAAGGATAAACAAAAATAGATTTGCAGTATGGAAAACGGGTATATACAAAAACTGATTGATATCAATCCTGATGCTGTTTTTATTGCGGAGCGGGATTCCGGCAGGATATTGTATTTTAATAAAATATTCAGCCGGAAACTGAATGATTGGACTGATAATAAACAAAATAGTTTATTTGAATTGACTGCCTCTTCCGAAAAAGAAGGGCTGCTTTCTCTTCTGGACGGCAGGGCTTATGAAGGTGTATTTCATTTCAGGCACAGGGACGGAAGTCTGAGCAGGCACAGGTTATATTCTGAAGAACTTGACAATAAGCAGGTGCTTATTTCTTTTAAGCATGATCTGAACTCATCTGAATTGAAATACCGCGCCGAGCTGATAGATAATCTGAATGATGCAGTGATTGCTGCAAATCTTAACATGGAAATAACATCGTGGAATAGAGCTGCTGGGAGAGTATACGGCTTTACTGAAAAAGAGGCGCTCGGGCAGAATGTACTTGAACTTCTGAATACTGAGATGACCGAAGACGAGAGGATGAAATATATATTTGATTTGGAGACTAAGGGATCGGTTCAGCAGGTTTTAACAAGAAGGCATAGAAACGGCACGCCAGTATTTACCGAAGCCAATACAATAAGCATTCACGATGAAAACGGGAAAATATCCGGTTATGTATCGGTAAACCGTGATGTAACCGCAAGGCTGCTTATGCTTGACAAACTGAAAAGTAGCGAGGAGCGTTACCGGAAGTTATTCGATGAAAACCCTCTTCCCATCCTGATCTATAAAGAAGACGATTATTCAATTCTCAGGGCAAACAACGCAGCTATAAATAAATATGAATACAGCACAGAAGAATTTATAAAGCTGAAGATACCTGATCTTATGGTGCCGGAAGCAAAGGAAGTTTTAGATATAATTGATGCCGGCGACAACAGGGAAAAACGGGAGGGCAAGTTTTACAGTATAAGTAAATCGGGTAAGCAGATATATATAGAATATACATCAACACGAATCAGGTATAAAGAATTCAATGCAAGGCTCGTTGTTATAAATGATATAACAGAGAAGCAGAAAACAGAGGAAAAACTATACGATTTTTCATCGAAGCTCGAAACAATAGTAGAGAACCTTCCGATGGTGCTGATGGAACTTGATGATAAAGGAAATTTCGTACTTCAGAAAGGAAAAGCGCTTTCTTCGGCGGGATTTAATGAAGGGCAGCTGGTTGGTCAGTCTGCTCCGGAAATTCTTGGTGAAATTGAAATTACACAATACAACGGGGAAGTTATACCTGCAGCAGAAGTTATATCCAGGGTACTGAGCGGAGAGATTATTGCGGGCCACACAAGTATATCGGGACGTTATTTTGATAATTACTTTGTCCCTGTAATGAAGGATAGTGAAAAAGCAACTGGAATGCTTGGCGTTTGTCTTGATATAACAGAGAGAGTGGATTTTGAGAAGTCATATCATGCCACGGAGGAAAGGTTCAGGCTGATTGCTGAAAATACGAGTGAACTGATATCGATGGTATCGGACAAACAGTATATGTATGTAAGTCCTTCTTATGAAAAAGTGCTTGGCTATTCAATAGATGAGATTAAGGAAATGGGACCTTTAGTACTGGTACATCCTGATGACAGACCTTCTATGAAGCACTGGCAGGAAGGGGGGATGCTTCAGTTCAGGGTAAGGAGCAAAAGCGGGGCGTGGATCTGGATGGAAGGAGAAAGTTTTAGAATTACAGGCGACCCTGAGATAGTTGTAGGTATCGCGAGGGATATAACAAAGCGGAAGCTTGCCGAGGAAGGACTGAAAGACAGCGAAGAGAGGTACCGCCTGCTGTTCGAAAGAAATCCCTCTCCGATGTTTGTTTACGATGAAGAAACTTACAAGTTCGTTGCCGCAAATGAGTCTGCTGTTAATCATTATGGTTATTCGAAAGATGAATTCCTTAATATGACGATAAGGGATATAAGACCTGAAGAGGATGTGCCGGCATTAAATCATGTACTGAAAACACAGCTTCCCGGGATGAATAAGTTCGGAGTGTGGCGGCATAGGAGGAAGGACGGCGGACTAATAGAAATTGATATAACCACGCATAAGATCTCATTTAACGGCAGGCCTTCGAGGATAGTGCTGGCGAATGATGTAACGGATAAAGTAAGGGCCGAAAGAGCCCTGAGACAGAGCGAAGAAAAATACAGGCGGATAGTTGAGAATGCAAATGAAGGCATACTGCTTGTTGACCCGGAAGCCAGCGTAACTTTTATGAATAACAAACTTGCAGAGATAATCGGTTTTACGAAAGGAATAGCTGAAGGGAGATCTGTATTGGAATTTATCTTTGATGAAGACGTGGAAGAGGCGCGTGAATACATCAGGAAAAACAGTATGGGACTAAAGGAGACCTTTGAATTCAGGTTTAAGCACAGGGACGGCACCGAACGATGGGTAACGGCTAATGCAGTGCCGGTATTTGATGAGGATAATAATTACTCGGGGGGGCTTGCACTTATTACTGACATAACACATCAGAGAAAAGCCGAAGCTGTACTTCAGCGTACCAATGAGATGCTTCAGGCGCTTATAAACTATTCGCCTTTGAGTATAATAATCCTTGACAAAGAAGGAAAAACAGAATTATGGAACCCTGCAAGTGAAAAACTATTCGGATGGAGCAGTCCTGAAGTTCTCGGCAAAGAAATACCAACAGTGCCGGATGAAAAGAAAGTGGAACATATAGAACTCAGAAATACAATAATGCAAGGGGAAACCATTACAGGTATAGAGGTAATAAGAAAGCGGAAGGACGGAAAATATATTAATATCAGTATTTCGGCCTCTCCACTATTTGATTCTGACCATAAGCCTATAGGTATTTCCTCATTCCACGTAGATGTAACTGAAAAGAAAAAAGCCGAAAAGGAAAGAGAAAAATTATTCACACAGATTACTTCCGCGAGGAACAGATTAAAGACACTATCCTCTAAGTTAATAAGGGTGCAGGAAACCGAGAAAAAAAATATTTCGAGGGAACTGCATGACGAAATTGGGCAGCTGCTGACTGCAGTAAAAATTGATCTTCAGAGAATAAAAACCGATTCCGATTCTGAGGACATCAAAAATCTTGCAGGCGACTGCACTAAACTGGTGGAAAAAACCATTTCTGTTGTAAGGAACCTTTCACTTGAGCTCAGACCGTCGATGATAGACGACCTTGGTCTGGCGGCGTCGATAAGATGGTATGCCGACAAATTCAAACAAAGAACAGCAATTGCAATTAATGCAGAAATAAAGAAAATAGAGGGAGTTATTTCCCCTGATTGCTCCATCACACTTTTCAGGGTGTGCCAGGAAGCAATGACCAATATTGCAAAACACTCGGAAGCTGATTATGTTGAGGTTAATCTTTCTCAAAATAAAAGTTTCGTTAACCTGACAATTACAGATAACGGTAAAGGATTTGATGTACAGAGAGCACTGAGGCAGGCAGCGAAAGGTGAAAGCCTGGGTTTGCTGAACATGCAGGAGAGAGTTGAATTAATAGGCGGCAAATTCAGCATAAAATCTATAAAAGGCGCAGGCACTTCAATAAAAGTGTCCTGCCAGGTGCAGAAAAATGAAACCAATAAAGGTCATCTTAGCAGATGATCACAAACTTGTAAGGGCAGGGATAAAGTTTCTCCTTGAGGATTCCCACGAAGTTAATGTCATTGGCGAGGCTTCCAATGGGCGTGAAGCCATTGAGCTAACGGGAAAGCTAAAGCCTGATATGGTTTTCCTTGATATTGCTATGCCTGAACTAAACGGCCTTGAAGCAGCAGAAAGGATAAAAAAAGAATATCCGGCTGTTGAGATTATTATTCTTTCGATGTATGTGGATGAAGAATACGTTATACAGGCATTGAATGCAGGTGCATCCGGATACCTGCTGAAAGATTCGGCGCCTGATGAGTTAAGAATAGCGCTGGATACGGTAGTTCAGGGGAAGGTTTATATTAGTCCTGCCATACCCCGTGAGATGATTGACGAGTATACGGAGCGGCTTAAGAGAGCAGCCACGCCGGAAGAAGCTGCTGCAGAGAGAGAAAAACTAACTTCCCGTCAGAAGGAAGTGCTGCAGCTGATAGCCGAGGGGAACTCAACAAAAGAAATAGCGGCAAAGCTCTTCCTCAGCATTAAGACAGTAGAAACTCACCGCGCGCACATAATGAAAAAGCTCGGCATAAATGATATCCCGGGGCTGGTGAAGTATGCGATAAGGAAAGGAATGATAAGGTAGAAGGAAGAAGGAAGAAGTAAGAAATAACAAGTAAGAAGTAACAAGTAAGAAGTATCAAGATCAATTTTATCTGAAAAATCAGGGATTCCCTGATTGTCCGGTAATCAGATGAGGCCTAAATTTAAGCTGTACATATTCATCTCTGAGAGGTCAGGAATTTATTTTGCGCGTCATACTGGTTGATGATAATGAAAATTTTCTGGAAACACTTAGCAGGTATGTGAAAACATTTCCTAATATTGAGGTTGCCGGAAAAGCGGGCACGGGTGAAGAAGCAGTAGATTTATGCCGTAACCTGGAACCCGATCTCGTGCTGATGGATATAAAAATGCCGGGCCTTAACGGGTTTGAGACTGCCCGGATGATAAAATTACTTAATAATCCTCCAAGGATTCTGCTCTTATCTTTCAATGATGATCCCGAGTACCGAATTGAATCGATAAATTCAGGGGCAGATGGTTATTTAGCAAAGTCTGAAATAAATGCGGGGCTGCTCCGGCAGATATCTTCTATATTCTCTATACGCTCCTGGGCTGCCTCTTAAATTTTAGTATTAAACGTCCCCGTGTTCTTTAAAATTGCGGATCATCGAAAAAAAGTGCCCTCTTCTTTTAGAAGATCCTGATCTTTCCGGACAAAGAACCGGTGACGTTTTATATTTACAATTACTTTTCAATCTATTTCCTGATTCAATTTAATAAATCTTCCATAAAAGGAAAGTTCAGTTTAATTTCTTACGTATATTACTTTGAAGTCTTTATACAAGCCGGAAGAGAAACATAGCGCTCTTTTAATAACGCTGATCCTGATGATTCTTCTCTCTGTGACTGCAGCCGGGTATTTATACTTCCGTGGTCAGAAGGACGATGTGAAGAGATATATGCGGCAGCAGCTTATGACAATAGCTGCACTAAAGGGGGATCAGATATCCCAGTGGCTGAAGGAAAGAAATGGGGACTGTGGAGTAATTAAAAACAACCCGGTGACCGCATTACGTTTCTATAACTTTTTACAGCAGAAAAATACATCCGCCGAACCGGAATTAAGATCGTGGATGAAATCCCGTCTGAACAGCTACGATTATGAGAACATATTCTTTTTTGACCCCAATAAAAAATTAGTATTACGGGAAGGCGGATCCGAAGAAACAAATTTCACTGACAAATTTTATTCTTTTTTAGAGAAGGCCGATAAGAGCGGAGAAATAGTATTTTCTGATTTATACAAGACGGGTGAAAATGGTGATTACGATCTTGATTATTTTATTCCGCTTTCACTAAACAGGGATAGTGAAATGAGAGCGGGCTTTATCGTTTTAAGAACAGATCCCAAATCCTTCCTTTATACCATAACTGCCGCCTACAAAATTAACCAATCCAGCCTTAAAAATATTCTTTATGAAATAAATGATGACAGGGTGAACATATTAAGTCCCCTGCCTCATTTTAAAAAATCTGTCAGCAAAAGTCGGTCAACTGCTCTTATAAGGACAGAAAGAGATACCGTATTAGAAGGATTCGACTACGATAATAGTGCAGTAATTGCTGCTTCAGTAAAGATACAGGGAAGTCCCTGGTACCTGGTTTCACAGATTGATCAGAAAGACATTTATACGGTACTGAATCAGCAGATGACGATGGTATTAATTATCTCAGGACTGATAATTATTGCAGCATTTATCGGCATCGGTTTCATATGGCGCAACAGGCAGGCAAAATTCTATAAACAGCTATATGAGCAGAACACAGAAAGAAAAACACTTGAACTGAGGCTTGATTACCTGGTAAAGTATGCAAATGATATTATAATCGTTACAAATTCCGAAGGTCTGATCATTGAATTTAACGATGCAGCCGGCAGATTCTATCAGTACAGCAAAGATGAATTTTATTTAATGAGCTACGATACACTAAGAGCCCCGGGCTATAAGATCGGATCAATGAATAATTTCTTTAAGGAAATTAGAAAGCGGAACGGCAAAGTATATGAAACACTGCACGCAAGAAAAGATGGTACTTTTGTTCCTATGGAAGTCAGTGCAAGAGTTATTGAAAAGAACGGAAGAGTGTTCCTTCAATCAATTATAAGGGATATCACCGACAGGAAAGAAGCAGAGCTTGGGATGAACAGGCTTAACAGGCTATATGAATTTACAGGCGCCATTAATAAAGTAATATCACACAGGCACCGGCTGGACGAAATGCTCGATGAGATTTGCAGGGTAACAGTAGAAACGGGTAAATTCAAATTATGCTGGATAGGGAAGCCGGACAGTACAGGCAGAATAATACCGGCTGCTTCGGCAGGGAATGAGAATGGTTATTTAGAATCATTTGAAATAAGCACGATCAACAATCCCAACGGATTGGATCCTGCCGGCAGATCTGTAAGAACGGGACAAGTTGAATACTCAAACGATATTACGCAGGATCCGCTAATGAGCCCCTGGGCTGCCGAAGCATTAAAGCGAAATCTTAATTCCGCCGCATCCGTTCCGCTGATAACCGACAATGAAGTAACAGGAGTTTTTGTAGTTTATTCAGCAGAGATGAACTACTTTAATGCAAGCGAGCTGAAACTGCTTAAAGGAGCTGGACAGGATATAGCATTTGCCATCCGGAGAATCCAGGATGAAGAAGAAAAAGAAAGAATAAATAAAGAACTGAAGAAAAACGAAGCTGAAATTATAAACCTGAATGAAAGCCTTGAGAAGAGAATAAAAGCAAGAACCGCACAGCTGGAAGCTGCGAACAGGGAACTTGAAACTTTTTCTTACTCTGTGAGTCACGACCTGAGAGCGCCGCTAAGAACAATTGAGGGTTTTAGTGAGGCTTTAATACAGGACTACAATAATTCTCTTGATGAGACCGGTCTATCTTATCTAAACCAGGTTAGAAAGGCAAGCCGGCGGATGAGCCAGCTTATTGATGACCTTCTGACGCTTTCCCGCGTAACCCGGAGGGAAATTGTAAAAAAGGATATTAACCTGAGCGGGATGGCTGCATCGATTTTGGAGGAACTGAAGAAAAACGAACCGGACAGGAAAGTTGAATTCATAATAGAACCCGGTGTGCATGTTAAAGCAGATGAAACACTTATGCAGGCTGCTATTTATAACCTGCTTGAGAACGCATACAAATTTACATCGAAGAAGAAAGAAGCAGTAATAGAATTCGGAAGACACTCGTCAAACGGTAAGGAAATTTATTTTGTAAAGGACAACGGTGCCGGATTTAATCCTAAATACTGTACTAAACTCTTTGCACCGTTCCAGCGGCTTCATTCTTACGAAGAATTTCCCGGAACAGGAATAGGGCTTGCCAATGTTCACCGGATAATCAGCAGGCACCAGGGCAAGATATGGGCTGAGGCAGAACCTGATAAGGGAGCGGCATTCTATTTTACACTTGAAGAAATGGAAGATAATGAAGGAAACGGGGAATAACGATGATATCTACCCGTATGACTTTTGATAAAAGAACACTCTATGAACACACAAGCAGGATATAACAGGGAAACAAATGAAACTTAACAGTTTAGAAAAACCAATTACGATACTGATACTTGAGGATCTGGACAGCGATTATGAACTTGTAAATTTAACTTTGAAGAGGTCCGGCTTTCAATTCACATCGTTCCGGGCCGTATCAAAAGATGAGTTTACCAAAGCGGTAGCCAAAAAACCCGACCTTATCCTTGCCGATTATAACCTTCCGCAGTTTACAGCACTGGATGCATTATCTATTTTGAATGAGAAGGAACCGGGAATTCCATTCATTCTTGTTACCGGGACGCAAACCGAAGAAGTTGCTGTGGAATGTATTAAACAGGGAGCCGATGATTATCTTCTGAAATCTAACCTGATAAGGCTGCCCAGTGCCATTGAACATGTCCTCAATAATAAACAGGTGGAAAAAGAAAAAGAAGAGGCACTGGCAAAACTGGAGGGTTCGGAATTAAAGTTCAGGACGCTATATGAATCGATGCCGTTCCCAGTTGTTATTTACAATCCGGACACATTCGATATCCTGGATGTAAACCAGGCTGCTTCGGGTACATACGGGTACACGAAAGAAGAATTCATCGGGATGAACCTTGCAGATATACGGCCCCCCGAAGAAGTTAAAAATCTTGAACACAAGAAGGAGTTTTACCTGGAAAATGAAGCCAGTTACCTGGGAGAATGGAAACATATGAACAGAAAGGGGGATGTCTTCTATGTTGAGATATATAATTATCCGGTAGTTCTTAAAGGTATTAAATCGAGGGTTTCAATCATCCACGATATAACCGACAGGAAAAGAGCTTCCGATGCGCTGTTAAGAAGTGAAAAACGATACAGATCGGTCTTTGATGAAGCTCCTATCGGGATATGCAACGTAAATTCTGAAGGTGTGATGATAAATGTAAACCCGGCATTTGAAAAGATGCTTGGTTACGGAAAGAATGAGCTTACAGGCCGGTCGATGCTGGAAATTACACATCCTGAAGAGAAACAGATCAATCAGTTTCAGCTGGCCGAAATAGTTGCCGGCAGACAAAAAACAATAAGAATTGAAAAAAGATATTTAAAAAAGGATGGTGAGATTACCTGGGCTAATGTGAAGGTTTCGGGAGTATATAGTGATAGGAATGAATTTCTTTACACCATATCTATGATAGAAGATATAACCGAAAATAAGAACCAGGAAAACGCGCTGATGGAAAGTGAAAAGAGCTACAAGGGACTGTTTAATTCAATTAGTGATCCGATTTATATTCAGGATAAGAATGGCTGTTTTATTGATGTGAATGAGGGTGCGCTGAAGATGTACGGATATTCGAAAAGTGAGATGATAGGAAGAAATCCTTCGCTGCTTAGCGTCCCGGGTCTGAATGATATTGATAAAACACTGGCGATGGTTCAAGAGGCATTTAACGGCAATCCGCAAAGATTTGAATGGTGGGGCAGGAGAAAAAACGGCGAAATATTTCCGAAAGAAGTTTCATTGAGTCCCGGCAGTTATTTCGGAATGAAAGTTGTAATTGCCGTGGCAAGGGATATAACCGATAGAAAGAAATATGAAGAAAACCTGGCAAAGAGCGAAAAGAAGTACAGGGACCTGGCCGACTCTCTTCCCCAGATTATTTTTGAAACAGACAGAGAGGGAAACCTGATTTATCTTAACAAGCAGGGTGCTGAAAATATGGGTTACTCTCTTGAGATGGTTGGAGAGGGTCCTAATGTATTTTCCTTCATTCATCCTGATGAAAGGGATAAAGCGCGGGCAAATTTTGCACAAGTACTTGAGGGGGATGAAGGAAAAGGCAGGGAATACAGACTTTTGAAGAATGATGGTACTTCGATGGAATCCATTCTCTATTCTTCACCGGTGATGGTAGAAAACAAAATTGAAGGCGTCAGGGGAATTATCATTGATATGTCAGACAGGAAAAAAATCGAGCAGGCGCTTCAGTCCTCGGAAGAGAAGTACCGCCTGCTTTATGAGCAGAACCTCGCTGCCGTATTTAAAAGCACCATTGATGGTGAACTGATTGAATGCAACCCGACACTCGCAAGGATGTTCGGATATTCCTCTGCTGAGGAATTAATGAGAAGCGGAAGGAAACAAGTTCAGATGAATGAGGCGATGAAGTATGACAGCATTGAGCGTCTCTACCGGGAAAGGGAGATTAAAAATGTTGAATTAAACCTGAAAAAAATGAACGGTGATGACATCTGGGTGTTAGGGAATGTTGGTTTAATTGTAAATGAGAATGACGGAAGTCAGGCCATCCAGGGCACACTTATCGATATCACTGATAAGAAAAAAGCAGAAGACCAGGCTATTATACTGGCGCGGGCTCTTACGGAAATAAGCGAGTCGGTTG